>NZ_JBEUDO010000011.1:0-63942 GCF_050584665.1 Nitrosomonas sp. ANs5 | reverse complement strand
GGCGGGACGTACCGGCCTGCTGGGATTCCCGCTGCTACTCTCCTATTGCAATAAATTTTAATCTTTCCTACGAAAGATTAAAATTTGGTAATTGACAATGGCAAGACCGTTAAGAATTGAACTCTGGTGGTTTGTATCATTTGATCCCATGTTGTGTGCATAGGTACGCGCACGTATTTTATTTGTCGACATATTTCATTAATGTATTCTGACGAAGAATTATGACGATATGATTTTGTATCGATCCTGTCGTTAATTTTTTTCTGATAAATCTTAATTGGCAGGCATGCCGGGTTAGAAATTGCTGATGAGGTGACTCATGTGTAACCCAGATGAAAAGAATGGCGGGCATACCCACACCAAGGATACGCGCGATCGAATTGCAATATGCGTGATTTATGGCTCCCTTCTCTTTCTGTTGGTTCTGGCGGCCATGGCTATTTTAGTAGTAGCCATATATGACCAGGATGCCTTAAAAGAGATATCGCAGAATGTCTTTAACGGTTTACTGCCGTTGTTTGGCGCGTGGGTTGGGGCTGTGCTGGCCTTCTATTTTTCAAAAGACAATTTTCAGGCTGCCAGCAAATCTGTCCGGGATACAGTTCGAGAATTTAATCCACAACTCGAGAAACTGCGACGTCGCCAGGTCAAAGATGTCATGGTGCAGATCAGTGCTATCAAGCGCATTAAGCTGGGGCTAAAGTCAGGTGAAGAGAAGTTAATGATAACAACACTGGTCGATTTCCTCAAAGAAGCTGCAGTGTCGCGCATACCGGTGTTCGACGAGAACAATGTGGTCCGCTATGTCCTGCACCAGAGCATGTTCTACAAGTTCATCGTCATGAAGAGCATGGAACCGGGTGAGGTTTTTCAGTGCGACAAAGCCACCTTGCAAGATTTTCTGCATTTTAAGGGGATGAAGGAGATGGTTGCAAACACGTTGACGTTTGTGGCGGTTGACCGCAACCTAGGAGGCTGTCCGAGAATAGACTGATCTACTGCGGACGAGCCTGATTGGCTGGATTTTACGATCCTTTTCGTTAAATAGAACGACTATTCGCCTCAAATGATCGAAAAATCCAACTCAACCAGCCGCGCCCTCGCTACGATCGCTATTCTCGGACAGCCTCCTAGCCGGTGCCAAGAGCAAGACTTAACGTTCAGCACATATATTTCATATAACTGACAATAAGGAGCAGAGGTGTGCCATGAAAACCAAACAGATTTTTCTGGTTTCCGCATTGACGGTAGCCATATCGGCAGCATGGGTAACCAACCTGGTTTACGCCGAACAGCAACCGACCATGAATAGCTTTTGGTGGCCGGAGCAATTGGATCTGAAACCGCTGCGCCAAAATGCAGCCGAGTCCAATCCGTACGGCAAAACGTTCAACTATGCCGAACAATTCAAAACCCTCGACCTCAAAGCGGTAAAAAAAGACATCGCAACTGTATTGACATCCTCCCAACCTTGGTGGCCGGCAGATTACGACAATTACGGGCCACTTTTTATCCGCATGGCTTGGCACAGTGCTGGTGTATATCGCATCTTCGATGGGCGCGGTGGTGCGTCCGGGGGGCAGCAACGCTTCGAACCTCTCAACAGCTGGCCGGATAACGTCAATTTGGATAAGGCTCGGCGCCTGTTGTGGCCGGTCAAACAAAAATACGGTGCCAAGCTTTCCTGGGCCGATTTAATGGTGCTGGCCGGCAACGTGGCGTTGGAAGAGATGGGCTTCAAAACGATAGGCTTTGCGGGCGGCCGCGCGGACGATTGGGAAGCCGAGATCGTCAATTGGGGCCCGGAAAAGCAATTTCTTGCCGACGAACGCCATGATGAAAAAGGTGAATTGGCGAAACCGCTGGCGGCCGTGCAGATGGGGCTGATCTACGTCAACCCGGAAGGGCCTGGCGGCAACCCCGACCCATTGGCGGCAGCCAAGCATATTCGCGAAGCCTTCGCTCGTATGGCGATGAACGACGAAGAAACGGTAGCTTTGATTGCCGGCGGGCATACTTTCGGTAAGGCACACGGCGCGCACAATCCGGAAGAGTGCCTCGGCAAGGAACCGGCCGCCGCCGGCATCGAAGAGCAAGGCTTAGGTTGGGCCAACAAATGCGGTACCGGCCACGGCGCTGACACTGTTACCAGCGGTCTTGAGGGTGCCTGGTCGACCAACCCGGTGCGTTGGACGCATGACTTTTTAACTTGGTTGTACACTTTCGATTGGGAAACAACCAAGAGCCCGGCCGGCGCAACGCAATGGATTCCCAAGGACGGCAAAGGCGATAACTTTGTTCCGGACGCGCACGACCCGACTAAACGCCATGCGCTGATTATGTTTACGACGGATATTGCGTTGAAAATGGATCCCGAGTATCAAAAAATCTCCAAACGCTTTTTGGATAATCCCAAGGAATTCGAAGTGGCATTTGCCAAGGCGTGGTTCAAGCTGACCCACCGCGACATGGGGCCTAAGGCCCGCTATGTCGGCACCGAAGTACCCGCCGAAGATTTTGTCTGGCAAGACCCTATACCGAAAGTCGATCACAAGTTGATTGACGCGAAGGACATCGCCAAATTGAAGTCGATCATTTTGGCCTCGGATTTGACGATTCCGGAATTGGTCAAAACCGCTTGGGCTTCGGCGGCGACCTTCCGCGGTACCGACATGCGAGGCGGCGCCAACGGCGCGCGGATTCGATTGGCGCCGCAGAAGGATTGGGAAGTCAACGATCCTACCGAACTGGCCAGGGTATTGGCTCGTTTGGAAAAGATCCAAAGCGACTTTAACCGCACGCTGAAAGGCGGCAAGAAGGTGTCGCTCGCCGACGTGATCGTGCTCGGCGGTTCGGCGGCGGTGGAAGAAGCCGCGAAGAAAGCCGGTGTCAAGGTGCAAGTTCCGTTCAAACCGGGCCGTATGGATGCCGCACAAGAACAAACTGATGCCAAATCTTTCGAAGTTTTGGAACCCAAAGCCGACGGCTTCCGCAACTTCTTCGGCAAGGATAATGCGCACAAACCAACGGAAATGCTGGTCGAGCGTGCGAATTTCCTGACCTTGAGCGTACCCGAAATGACAGTGCTGGTCGGCGGCATGCGGGCGTTGGATGCGAACGCCGGCCATTCCCAGCATGGTGTATTTACCAGTCGGCCGGGCACCTTGACCAACGAATTCTTCGTGAACCTGCTCGATATGTCGACCCAATGGACCAAATCGGCAACCGAGGGCATTTATGAGGGCCGGGACCGCGCTACCGACCAAGTTAAATGGACGGCTACGCCGGTCGATCTGATCTTTGGCTCCAACTCCGAGTTGCGCGCGGTGGCGGAAGTCTATGCCTCGGACGATGCAAAAGACAAGTTCGTGCAGGACTTCGCCAATGTCTGGGCCAAAGTGATGGATTTGGATCGTTTTAACATGCGCTGACCCAGCTTGTCAGGAACCCAATTTGACTGCAATCATACACAAAAGGGTTCAAGTCTTGGTGCGGCTTGGCAATGCCGTGTAGTCGAGCGGGTGTGAATCCCGCCCTGGTAGCCGCTAGGAGGCTGTCCGAGAATAGCGATCGTAGCGAGGGCGAGGCTGGTTGAGTTGGATTTTTCGATCATTTGAGGCGAATAGTTGTTCTATTTAACGAAAAGGAACGTAAAATCCGGCCAATCAGGCTCGTCCGCAGTAGATCAGTCTATTCTCGGACAGCCTCCTAGCCACAGGCCAGGTATCGAGCCTTGCAGGTGTGGCAGTAATGACATGCTTGATGCGTAGGCACGAAAGCAGGCGAGGTGCAAAGGTAACGGGTAATGCCGACCCTGAAGGTGATGAAGTCCCGAAATGACCGTGTTGGAGCGGGTCGATGGTTTCAAGACGCCAGCAGGCAACAGTTTCACCAGCGCATTGGCGAGCCGGTGGAATCCACCCGGGATTAGATGGCCGCGTCGAGCCCGACTCCGGTTATCCAGAAAACTTTAACTTGTTGAAAAATTGGGGATGTTTGATATGGGGTCACGAACTTGGGTTAAAAAGCTGAGATATAATATTTTAACTCAAGACCTGACCCCTTCTTGGTTGCGCCAGGAGAGCCTGCAAACCGAAAAGCTGATTACATTGATGGCACCCCACGCTGTCGAACAGAACAAATCCACAGAAAATCCGGAGTAATCCCAGCCAAGGTGTGTTGGGCTGGAACACTGCCATGCCTCCCTCGGCCTGAAGCGCGCTTTTAAGCCACAAAGCAAGGCGTTGCCGCCCTGATCATCTGGTTTGGGAGCTGTAAAATTCAGCTTGAGCGCCAGTATCTGCTGGACCAGTTGGGATAAGCTCCAGTGCTTGCTGTAGTGATATCCTTTGCCCACACCACGCATCGTGGTTCGTCCCATCGTTTGGCGAAGCTATAAATCGAAGAGCCGGATGGCTAATCGTGCCTGTCCGGATCTGTGAGGAACCAGCGCGGGTAACCGCCCGGTCGACCTGATCGATAATACTATTCAGCTGTCAGTAAAGTGATCAATAAAATTTCGCTCAAAAATTCATGATTGCAGGTCTTGCTGCCTTCTTTGCAATTAATTCCACTCTGACCCCGAATATACGTACCGCCAGGATCAGCTCACCCAGCTTGTCGATCGCATCCATCACATCCTGCTCGGCCTGTTCCAGTTCGGGGCCATGGACACTGTCGTACACCACCTTGGCCACCAGGGCGATCAAACCGGAGAGGATGGTGAAACTGATGAAGTAGATCAGCAGCTCGGTGGATGGTGGTTTGCCAAAACCGATGTAATAACCGCCATACAGGCCGATCGCCGTTACCGGCCCGGCAGTCCAGGCCAGCTTGAGCAGGCTGCGCGAGATACGCACCTGACGCACCGCCTTGACGAATTGATCGCGCCGCTCACTGTCCTCGCGATCCAGCCAGACACTGCCTGGCCTGGCCGCACGCTCCTTGCGCCAACGCTGCAACCAGGCCATCACCAGAAGATCACCAGCAATACGGCACCCAACAACAGCCGGTAGATCACAAACGGTAGCATACCGATGCGCTCCAGCAGCTTGAGAAAGTAATGGATGCACAGATAAGCGGTCAGCCCGGACAGCAGCGCGCCGCCAATCAACACCGACCAATCCACCGCTGTGCCAGCCTGTACCAGCTTGATGGTGTAGAGGCCGCCCGCCAGTAGGATCACCGGGATCGACAACAGAAAGGAAAAACGTGCCGCCGCCTGGCGGCTCAGTCCCAGCATCAGACCGGCGGTGATGGTAATCCCCGAGCGCGAGGTGCCGGGGATCAGCGCCAGCGCCTGGGCAAGGCCGATAAACAGGATGTCCTTCCAGCTAATGCTGTGTTCATCCCGTTCGCGCTTGCCAATCCGATCGGCCCACCACAACAGCAGGCCAAACAGGATGGTCGCCACCGCCAGCACCAGCGGCGAACGCAGCGAGGTTTCGATTACAAGCAGGCCGGCCAATCCGACCGGGATGGTCCCCAGTCCCACGGCCCAGAACAGATTGCTGTCACCCACCTGGCGACGCTGTGCGATCGAGGCGAAGCCATCACCCAGGATTACTCGCAGCTCGCGGTGAAAATAGGCCACTACCGCCGTCAGGGTGCCCACGTGTACCGCCACGTCGAAGGCCAGACCCTGGTCCTGCCAGTCGGTCAGTACCGGCACCAGGATCAGATGGGCCGAGCTGGAGATCGGCAGAAACTCGGTCAGACCCTGCACCACCGACAACACCAGGATTTGCAGCCAATCCATTCAGAACACCCCTACAGAACATTCCATCATAGCGGACACAGAGAACACGGTGTATTTTTCGTACAAGTACCCCGGCATCGTGAAATCACCTCCACGTCATTGCGCACCGGCACACCTCTGCGTCTCTGCGGTAAACAAGCTTTTAGCGTTGCTCGGCGATGATCTGCGCATAGCGCCCCAACTTCATGATGCGACTGTGAACCACCGAAAAACCAATGCACATGGCTTCAGCTTGCACACCGGAGTGCGTTGTGCGATGAATCAGCGCAAAGAATTGGAGCACCTGTGCCGTTACATCACGCGACCGGCGATTGCCAATGAACGGCTGACACTCAATGATGCTGGGCAGGTGGTGCTGACGCTAAAGACGCCTTATCGGGATGGCACGACGCATATTGTCATGTCGCCGTTAGAATTCATGCAACGCCTGGCCGCGCTGATTCCCCGGCCAAGACTGAACCTTATCAGCTTTAACCCAAGTTCGCAGCTTTTTCCTTAAAAAACACCCAAAATCCCCCATTTTCGAACTGAATCAGAGAAAAATTCTTTTATAATCAATGGCAGTTATTTCCACCAAGCGATGTAGTGCCATTTTTTATGTTTTTATCTTGACTTTTCCATGATTTTATTGCATGCTCCAGGCATGTATATCCGCAGAACCAAGACTAAATCTCTTGATCAGGGAGAAGGCTACTACACCTACCGCATCGTTGAATCGGTCCGTATCGGCCAACAGGTCAAACAACGCACACTGCTCAATCTGGGCAAGGATTTTGCCGTGGATCCTGCGCACTGGCCATACCTGACGGACCGAAAAATACGGGGTCACGTCTAACATTTCAACATTTGTCACGGTTATTTTGCTTAAATCGCAGCACAGCTGGACGGTGTGAAAATAGCAGCGCTGCGCAATGACGCAATGACGCAATGACAATATGTTAGTCATGCAAAATAGCGATTGGGCAAGATTTCCGGGATTATGGTTCGCTCGGCCGGTTGTTTTGTAACATTTCTGCCGCATGTGTGCGTGTGACCGAAGTGATTGTTTCGCCTCCCAGCATACGGGCGATTTCCTCGATTCGTGCTGGCAGGTCCAGATTCAGAATATGTGTGGTGGGTGAGGATGCGGTTTGGGTGCCAGTAGCTTTGGACACTCGCCAGTGTTGATCGCCCATGGCAGCTACCGGTGCTAGATGGGTGATGCACATCACTTGACGCGATTGGCCTAATTGTTTGAGCAGCTTCCCGACCTTTTCCGCTGCTTGCCCTCCGATGCCTGCATCGACTTCATCAAAAATCAGCGTGGGTGTGATGCCGCTTTGACTGGTAATGACCTGGATTGCAAGACTGATTCGCGACAGTTCACCACCAGATGCTGCTTTGTTCAATGGACGCAGGGGCAAACCAGGGTGCGCTGATACCTGGAACTCGATTTGTTCCAGGCCATGTTGGCCGCCTTTTGGCAATGCTGTCAAAGCAACATCGAAACGGCCACCGGCCATCGCCAGGGTTTGCATGATTTCTGTCACCGATCTGGATAGATTGCTGGCAGCGGCTTGGCGCGCTTTGCTTAATGTGCCCGCAAGACGTTCATATTCGTTCCAGGCAGCCTGTTCGGCGTCGATGAGGGTTGAGCCGTCGACAACGCCTTCCAGTATCTGTAGCCGTTGTTGTGCAGCTGCCAGCAGCTCGGGGATGGCTTCGGGGCTGACGCGGTATTTGCGCGCCGTCCCGTGAATGGCTGCCATACGGGCTTCCACTGTTTGCAAGTTTTGCGGGTCCAGATCCAGGCGCTGCTGGTAATGTTTTAATTCATAGGCGGCTTCTTGCAGCTGGATCTGTGTCGATTCCAATTGGGCACAGATGGGTTCGAGTGTGTGATCGATGTCGATCAATGCCTGTAGACGGCTAGTCACTGAGCTGATCTGGGATAATGCGGCCGTTTCTCCTTCCGACAAGGTTTCCAGGCTATATTGTGCGGCTTCCAGTAAGCTTGCAGTATGCGCCAACCGGTTATAGTCAGCCTGAAGCGCTTGCCAGTCTTCTGCTGAGAAATTCAGGGAAGACAATTCCTGCAGCTGCCATGTCAGGTGCTCATGTTCCTGCAGGCTTTGAGAGCGGTGCTTTTCCCAGGCAAGTCTTTGGCGATGAAGCGCCTGCCAGTGACGGTGAGCGGCTGCCACTTGCCGGGCGAGCTCGGTTTTGCCGGCCCAGGCGTCAAGCAGCTCACACTGTTTCTGGCTTTGTAATAATGATTGATGGGCATGCTGCCCATGGATATCGATCAGCCACTCGCTCACGGTACGCAGTTGCTGCAGGGTGACCGGGGTGCCATTGATAAAATTACGTGACCGCCCGTTGGCTTCAATTACCCTGCGGAGTATGCAGCTGTCCGGTGTTTCATCTAGCGCATTGGCTTGTAACCAGGCTTGGGCTGCAGGAAGCGCGTGCAGGTCGAATTCTGCGGTGATTTCCGCGCGTTTGCAGCCATGCCGGATTTGTCCGGATTCGGCCCGCCCACCCAATGTGAGTACTAATGCATCAATCAGAATCGATTTGCCGGCACCGGTCTCGCCGGTGAGTACGGTAAAGCCGGGTTTGAAAACCAGCTCTATGTGATCGACAATAATGAAATCACGGATAGACAGGCTCAGAAGCATGGTTGCCGATCAGCCGCCGTTTTTCTGGAGAATTCCGCTCCAGCCAAGCTTTTCTCGCAGCATACGGTAATGGCTGTAATGGATGGAATGCATCAGCCTGACTGTTTCCGGGTAGCGCCGCACCACGACCCGGTCATGTTCCCCGAGGTCAAACCAGGAATGACTGTCGGCGTAGATTTTGGTTTCGGTCGTATAATGAACCTTGATATCAACTACCGCATCGGCACCGACCACGATGGGACGATTGCTCAGGGTATGCGGGCAGACCGGTACTAGCGTTATCAGATCGAGCCCTGGATGCAGAATCGGTCCGCCAGCCGAGAGAGCATAGGCGGTAGAACCGGTGGGTGAGGCCACGATTAAGCCATCCGAGCGCAGTGAATAAACATATTCATCGTTAATGCGAACTTCAAACTCAATCATGCCGCTACTCACGCCGCGGTGCAGCACGACATCATTGAAAGCGAGTTCCTTGTAAACGCATTCCTCGTTGCGCATCACCTCGGTTGCCAGCAGCGTGCGGTTTTCTACAACGTACTGGCCTTCCAGCATCGTGGCCAGCGTGTCATACATGGTATCGACAGTCAGATCTGTCAGGAATCCCAGTCGCCCTTGATTGACTCCAATCAAGGGTACATTGTATGAAACCAGTGCGCGGGCAATATTGAGCATTGTGCCGTCACCTCCGATCACGACCGCCAGGTCGGCCTGTTTGCCAATTTGTTCCAGGGTCAAGGCTGGATAGGCAAGATCCTCGATATGGGCGGCAGTCAGGACATCCAGCACCACGTTGAAATCTCGCTCAGAGAGAAATTGTGCCAAATTTAGCAAAGGTATCGTAATATCCGGGTTTTTGTGCTTGCCGATCAATGCAATTGTTTTGAATGGGATGGCCATCTGCCTTTGACTTTGAAATAAATCCGTTTATTAAAATTAATGGTCAGGAATTGCCACCGGGAGGATCTCGGTGGGTACTTCCAAGGAGGCTGTCCGAGAATAGACTGATCTACTGCGGACGAGCCTGGTTGGCCGGATTTTACGATCCTATTTCGTTAAATAGAACGACTGTTCGCCTCAAATGATCGAAAAATCCAACTCAACCAGCCTCGCCCTCGCTACGATCGCTATTCTCGGACAGCCTCCAAGTGGGGCACAAATTTAAGAATATTAACGCAGCTGCTACTAAAGGTAAAAGTAAGTTGAAAAATGTTAAATGTGCCCTTATCTAAAACTCGAGCAATTTTAGCTTCGTGGTCAACTCATCTGACGGCACCTATTGGTGTAGAATAAACCGATGCTCAACGAACGTGCAAAAATACTACTTAAAACTTTGGTTGAACGTTATATCCATGAGGGACAACCAGTTGGTTCGCGTTCGCTCGCCAAATTTTCAGGTCTGGATCTCAGTCCAGCCACAATCCGCAATGTGATGACCGATCTTGAGGAGATGGGCCTTGTCTCCAGTCCACATACCTCTGCTGGGCGCATGCCGACAGCACTTGGCTATCGTTTCTTTGTCGATTCCTTGCTGATCGTCAAATCTTTGGATGAGGCGCAAATTACTACTCTGACCAATCAGATGCATCCGGACAATCCATCACGGCTGGCCAATGTCACTTCACAGTTGCTTTCAGATCTGACACAGTTTGTCGGGGTGGTCATGACGCCCAGAAGAGCAGGCGGGGCAGTGTTCCGGCATATCGAGTTTATGGCATTGACCGAGAAACGCATCCTGTTGATCCTGGTGACGCCAGAAGGTGATGTTCAGAACAGGATTATTTTTACTGATTCGGTCTATAGTCAGTCTGACTTGATAGAGGCCGGAAATTTTCTCAACCAGAATTATGCAGGCTGCACCCTTGAAGAAATCCGTGCCCGCTTGCAGAGCGAACTGCTGCAATTGCGCCATGATATGACTCACCTCATGAATGCGGCGATTGAGGCCGGCAGCGATGCTTTCCGCGAGAGTAGTGAGACTGTGGTCATTTCCGGGGAGCACAAGCTTCTGGATATCCGTGACTTGTCCGAGAATTTGGCCGGCCTGAAGAAGTTGTTCGAGCTGTTCGAGCGGAAATCAAAATTGCTGCAGCTGATGGAGCTGAGCCGTCAGGCGCATGGTGTGAAAATCTTCATTGGCGGCGAATCTGATGCCACCGTGCTGGAAGAAGTGAGCGTGGTGATGGCTCCGTATGAAATAGAAGGGGAAGTGGTTGGAACGGTTGGCGTGATTGGCCCGCGGCGCATGGCTTATGAACGTATTATTCCGATTGTTGATATTACTGCCAGACTGTTTTCGAGTAATCTGGCACAGCATTGAAGATCGATTTTCAATAATTATCAAAGTGAGCAAATGATGCGACCTGAACCTGCCTATCAACATGGCTCGATGAACCGGATCGGTGTGCTGCTGATCAATCTGGGTACCCCCGATGCGCCGACAGCCAAGGCTTTGAGACCCTATCTCAAGCAGTTCCTCAGCGAGCCGCGGATTATCGAGCTGCCACGTTGGTTGTGGTGGTTCGTTCTGAACGGTATTATTCTCAACACGCGTCCCAGGAAATCAGCGGAGAAATATGCGCAGATTTGGATGCCGGAGGGCTCGCCCCTGAAAGTACACACCGAGCGCCAGACTGAATTGCTGTTGCAATCGCTGGAAGAGCGTATCAAACCGGCCCCGGTGGTGGAATATGCCATGATGATCGGGACGCCATCGATCGCAGAGAAATTGCAGCGGATGAAGGAAAGAGGATGCGATCGCATTCTGGTTTTGCCGCTGTTCCCGCAATATTCCGCCAGCAGCAGTGGCTGTGCAATGGATGGTGTGTTTTCCGAGTTGCGTAGCATGCGGAATATTCCCGCTGTACGTACAGTGAAGCACTACCACGATGATGCCGGCTATATCGAGGCATTGGCCCAAAATGTTCGTGAATATTGGGACAAGCATGGCCAGCCGGATAAGTTGATCATGAGCTTCCACGGTGTGCCGCGCAAGACGCTGGACCTGGGCGATCCGTATCATTGTGAATGCCAGAAAACTGGCCGGCTGCTGGCGGAGGCACTAGCTCTTACGAGCGACCAATACCAGGTATGCTTTCAGTCGCGTTTCGGTTTCTCGGAATGGTTGGGTCCCTATACTTCCAAAACGCTCAAGGAGTTGGGCAGGCAAAATCTCAAGCGGGTCGATGTTGTTTGTCCCGGCTTTGTTGCGGATTGCCTGGAAACTCTCGAAGAGATCGCTATCGAGGGGAAAGCGACTTTCATCGAAGCGGGTGGAGAAGATTTTCATTATATTCCCTGTCTCAATGAGCACTCTGATTGGATCAAAGTTCTTGGCGACATCACTCACAGGCATCTTGCCGGCTGGCTGGATCAACAGGTTTCCGAGGAAGCCGCCGAACTGTCTCGCAAACTGGCGCTGGAGTTGGGTGCGCAGGAATAACCTGCAAATCTGAGCCATGCTGGCTGAGCAGGAAGCCCTGATCCGGGCGGGATGCTTTCTGGGCATCTTGCTCTTGATGGCATCCTGGGAAGTCTATGCGCCCAGGCGCAAGTTGGCCATTTCCAAATGGTTGCGCTGGCGTAACAATTTATCGCTGACGGTTTTGAATACCATTCTGATCAGGCTGGTATTTCCTGTTGCAGGAACCGGTGTGGCCGCTTATGCAGCTGACAATCAATGGGGCTTGTTCAATCAGTTTGAATTACCACTTTGGCTCATGGTTGGCTTAAGCCTGGTGCTGCTTGATCTCGTCATATATGGCCAACACCTCATGATGCATATCTATGCGCCGCTGTGGCGTTTGCATCG
Organism: Nitrosomonas sp. ANs5; assembly: GCF_050584665.1. NCBI lineage: Bacteria > Pseudomonadati > Pseudomonadota > Betaproteobacteria > Nitrosomonadales > Nitrosomonadaceae > Nitrosomonas > Nitrosomonas sp. ANs5. The sequence goes on along the minus strand of NZ_JBEUDO010000011.1, from coordinate 51,716 downwards.
CGTACACCATGCTGATCTGGATATCGATGTCACCACTGGCGCACGTTTTCATCCTCTCGAAATGCTGCTTTCCATGCTGATTAAATTTATTGCAATAATTCTGCTTGGTGTTTCTGTTTGGGGCGTGCTGCTTTTTGAAATCATTCTCAATGCGATGGCCATGTTCAATCATAGCAATATTCGCTTGCCTGGCTCGATAGATCGCTACCTGCGAATTTTGATTGTGACGCCCGATATGCATCGGGTTCATCATTCAACTCTCCAGCATGAAATGCACCGTAATTTTGGCTTCAATCTCGCCATCTGGGACAGAGTGTTCGGTACCTATCGCGCACAGCCACAGGCTGGTCATGTGGGCATGACAATCGGTCTGGCCGAATGGCGCGATCCAGGTTCATGCAGCCGCCTGGCCAATATTCTCATGATGCCCTTTCGGTGGTGACCGGCTGCCTGCTCGGCGGGAGATTCATAAGGTGCTCATAATATTTGCTTGCTTTTTTATCCTTATATGATAGTTTTGACCGAGCAAACAACCTGATTCACTGGTAAACAATCTGATTTGGCTGCTACAAGCAAAATGAAGCTATTCTCTAATTTATGTTTGGCACTTATCCTAGCCGCTTGTGCGACGTCGCCTACGGGCAGAACGCAATTCGCATTCATGCCGGATGCCGAATTGAATAGCATGGGGCTGCAGGCCTTTGAAACGCTCAAACGAGAAAATCCAGTGAGTCGCAATGCAGCGCATATCGAATTTGTCCGTTGTGTCACGGATGCGCTTACCAGGGAAGTCGGCGGGGAGTGGGAGGTTGTCGTCTTCCAGGACCGTTCACTCAACGCATTCGCACTGCCTGGCGGGAAAATCGGTGTCCATGCGGGTTTGATTGACTTAGTGGATAACCAGCATCAGCTGGCAGCCATCATCGGCCATGAAATCGGGCATGTTCTTGCCCGGCATAGCAACGAGCGGATGTCCCAGCAAGTGGGTACGAAAATGGGGCTCACCCTCATTCAGGCTGTCACTGCGCCACAGACTGCCATGGGGCAGACGGCTATCGGCCTGCTGGGAGTGGGCGCGCAGTATGGCATCATCATGCCATTTAGTAGACTGCACGAAAGCGAAGCGGACATGATCGGCCTGGATCTGATGGCCAAGGCGGGATTCAATCCAGCAGAAAGCATTACTCTCTGGCAAAAAATGACCCAAGCCAGTCAGGGACCGCAACCTGTCGAGTTTCTTTCCACCCATCCTTCTCATGACACGCGTATCCAGGATTTGCAAGCCCGCTTGCCGAGAGCGCTGCAGCTACAACAACAGGCGAATGCTGCAGGAAAGAACCCTCGCTGCTTCAAGTAATCACACTTGAGCAGAAGCTATCGATTCTATCGAACAATCCTTTATTCTTTTCTAATTCGTAGCGGGAAGTGATTTATGCCAAGAAAACTATATGGTGTAAACTTCTTTTTGTTCAAAGAGTTATAGAATACCCACCAAGAACGGTCTAAAAACAAGTATCATTCGCACTACATTTATACGCAAGCCGTTATATTAATATTCCTAATTGACCGTATTATATTCAAGGAGATAGCAACAAATGTCGCAAAAGCACCCTGTTATCGCCGTGACCGGATCGTCCGGCGCTGGTACATCCACAGTCAAAACCAGTTTTGAGCATATTTTTCGCCGCGAGCAACTGAAAGTGGCTGTTGTGGAAGGGGATAGTTTTCATCGTTACGACCGGGAAGCCATGAAGCAGGCGGTTGAAGCGTCAGAGAAAGGGGGAGGGCGGCCAATCAGTCATTTCGGTCCGGAAGCAAATGAATTCGAGAAACTGGAAACGCTCTTCAGAGAGTATGGCGAAACGGGTTCTGGTCAGACACGCTTATACTTGCACAACGATGAAGAAGCTGCACCCTACAATCAGAAGCCAGGCACCTTTACGCCCTGGAAATCTATCCAACCGGGCACGGATTTGCTGTTCTACGAGGGCTTGCATGGGGGGGTAAAAAGCGACACCGCCGATGTGGCTCAATTTGTGGATCTGCTGGTGGGCGTGGTGCCCATCGTCAACCTCGAGTGGATCCAGAAGATCTATCGGGATACAGCGGCAAGAGGCTACTCTGCCGAAGCCGTGACGTATACCATTTTGCGTCGCATGCATGATTATGTGCATTACATCACGCCGCAGTTCTCGCGCACGCACGTCAATTTCCAGCGTGTGCCAACGGTAGATACTTCCAATCCTTTCATCGCGCGTGAAATTCCCTCGTTAGATGAAAGCATGGTTGTCATTCGCTTCCGTGATTATCATGGTGTGGATTTTCCCTTTTTACTCAATATGATCGGCGATTCTTTCATGTCCCGTCCGAACACGATTGTCGTGCCGGGTGGCAAAATGGGCATGGCGATCGAACTGATTCTGACACCTCTGATTCTGGATCTGGTCGCAAAAAGCAAAAAGTAAAATTCATGGTTTTCCTGTTTCAAGTGGGTTGTTGTGCAGGGAAATTCGAATATTGCTTCCATTCATATGACATCGTTACTTTCCGGCCTGAACCCGGAACAGCTCGAAGCCGTCACCTGGCCACACCATTCCGCATTGGTGCTGGCGGGTGCCGGTAGTGGCAAGACGCGGGTACTGACTACCCGTATCGCTCATTTGCTCCAGACCGGTCAGGCGCATCCGCAAAATATCCTGGCTGTGACCTTCACCAATAAGGCGGCCCGGGAAATGATCACGCGCATTGCCGCCATGTTGCCTATCAATATACGCGGCATGTGGATCGGTACTTTCCATGGCTTGTGCAACCGGATGTTGCGTACGCATGCTGAGGATGCAGGGTTGCCCCAGGCTTTCCAGATACTGGATATGTCAGACCAGCTGGCAGTCATTAGGCGCATGTTGAAGGAACGTTCGCTGGATGAAAAATCATTTCCACCCAGACAGGTTCAGTGGTTTATCAACAATGCCAAAGAGGAAGGCTTGCGCGCATCCCGGGTCGAGACACAGGACAGTTACAGACGCAAGCTTGCAGAGTGTTATCAGATTTATGAAGGGATCTGCGCGCGCGAGGGTATTGTTGATTTTGCCGAATTGCTGTTGCGCAGTTATGAGTTGCTGAGCCGCAATGAGATTCTGCGTGATCACTATCGAGACCGTTTCAATCATATTTTAGTTGATGAGTTCCAAGACACCAATCGTTTGCAATACAAATGGCTCAAATTGCTGGCGGGAGCTGGTTCGCAGCAGCAGGCGGCTATTTTTGCCGTTGGTGACGATGACCAGAGTATTTATGCATTCCGGGGTGCGCATGTTGGCAATATGAAAGATCTGGAGCAGGATTTTTCGATTCCCAAAGTCATTAAGCTGGAACAAAACTATCGCTCACACGGCAATATTCTGGATGCAGCCAATGCATTGATCAGCCATAACGATGGTCGCCTGGGCAAAAATCTATGGACTGCTGAGGGGCATGGCGAGCCGGTTCGGGTTTATCATGCGATAACGGATATAGACGAAGCGGCCTTTATTGTGTATGAAATCAAGGCATTGCAGGCAGAGGGCCTGGCGCTTTCCAACATTGCGCTACTCTATCGTTCCAATGCCCAGTCAAGGATTCTGGAGCACAGCCTGTTTAACGCATCGATTGCGTACCGGGTGTACGGTGGTATGCGCTTTTTTGATCGGCAAGAAATCAAATATGCGCTTGCCTATTTGCGTATGATAGCTTTTCCGGATGATGACCACGCATTGTTGCGCATCATTAATTTTCCGGCGCGAGGTATCGGTGCCCGGACACTGGAGCAGCTGCAGGATGAGGCCGGTACCGCAGGCAGTAGTCTATGGCAGGCAGCACTGAGGCGATGTGATGGCGAAGCACAGGCGGCGGTACGCCGGGCAAATTCATCTGGAAAGGGTGTCGCCGGCTTCGTGCATCTCATACAGACCCTGCGACAGGCCTGTGCAGGCCTGTCGTTGCCTGAAATCGTTCACCGTGTGGGAGAGATTAGCGGCTTGATGGCGCATTATCAGGCCGAGCGCGAAGGCGCCGAACGATTGGAAAATTTGAAGGAATTGATCAATGCGGCAACGAGTTTCGTGCATGAGTCTGAGGATGATAGTCTGTTGGCTTTTCTTTCCCATGCTTCCTTGGAGGGCGGCGAACACCAGGCTGGCAGCTACCAGGACGCAGTTCAGCTGATGACTGTGCACGCAGCCAAGGGACTGGAATTTCACGCAGTCTTTATCAGCGGCCTGGAAGAGGGATTATTTCCTCATGAAAATAGCCGTCATGAGGCAAATGGCCTGGAAGAGGAGAGGCGCCTCATGTATGTAGCGATGACGCGCGCGCAACGACGCTTATATCTTAGTCACGCCCAGAGCCGCATGTTGCACGGGCAGACGCGAGTGAATGTGCCGTCACGATTTGCTGAAGAGATTCCCGATGATTTGCTAAAAAGGTTGCGGCCAAATTCCAGAGCGGACATCGGATCGCAGCCATTTTTTATGAATCCGGCACATGATTCCAGACATGTCCGTCGTACTGCAGGAAGCGCTGCGGGCAATGTGTCAACCCGGCCCGTGGCTGCTATGGCTGCGCATGCATCGGGTCTGCGGATCGGTCAACAGGTCTCGCACACGAAATTCGGGCCAGGTACCATTATTGACTACGAAGGGAGTGGAGCGGATATGCGAGTGCAGATTTGTTTTAGCCGTGCCGGCACCAAATGGCTTTCACTCGCCTATGCCAAACTGACACCTCTATGAGTGTTGCCAGCCCTGGTTTCTGGCCGGCCTGGATCTCCTGGATTGACTGTTACAACCGGCTGACTGAAGACAGGGTTAGGTCAACAGTTGGGTGCTTGTTGACCTAACCCTGTCTTCGCCGTATAGCGGTATCCCGGTCATCGGGATACCGGTTTAGCGCTGTTCTATCTGACTGACATCCTCTTTGTTCTCGTGCTCGTCTGGGGCGGGGTCTGTGCCGCTGTCCTCATCGTAGTGAAAGAGATCCTTGTAACTCACGTATACGGAGGCAAAGGTGACCGGGAACCATAAAATGAAGCCTAGTCCATAGGGTATTGATGCCAAAAAGGCAAGAAAAAGCAGCGTGATGAAATATATCTGGAAAGCAAAGATATTTCTCAGGCAGGCAAAAAAACTTTTGCGCATGGCAATAACGGGCGGCATATTCTCGAACATTACCAGCATGGGGGCAAACCAGACTGCCATTAACAGCGGGATGACGAGTAGCAGGGCAAATAGAAAGGCGGATAAGGCATCATCCATCACGGCAGGTAACTCACTCTCATCGAAACGCTTGCCATAGAGCCACATGTCGACGACAGCATCCCCTCCTAGCAGCATGAAAACACCAATGATCAGGACATCGCCGATCAGATAGAGTCCGCCTATCGTGATCAGTGCCGAGGTGTTTTTTTTGAAACCGACAAATAGGTATCCCAGATCAAGCTTACCGGTCAGATCCAGTTGTCTGCACCCGACCATGATGCCGGCCACAAAGACCGGCATGGTCAGTGTGCCCACAAAACTTCCCAGCAGCGGGATAAGGCCCAGCGTGGCACCGATCAGCAGGTAAGTAAAGCATAGCAATATCCAGTTGAGGGGGGCCTGGCGAAAAAAATAGAAACCGCTCACTATCCATTGTAATCCCTGTTTGCCGCGTACATATCGCGCATCCATCTGTATGTTCCTCCTGTAATGTAAAACGACTCATCTGCGAGCATTGATAGGTGTCAGGACGAGCCGGTAAGCAGAATACCTAGGAGGCTGTCCGAGAATAGACTGATCTACTGCGGACGAGCCTGATTGGCCGGATTTTACGATCCTTTTCGTTAAATAGAACGACTATTCGCCTCAAATGATCGAAAAATCCAACTCAACCAGCCTCGCCCTCGCTACGATCGCTATTCTCGGACAGCCTCCTAGAAACACAAATCATGTTTCTACCGTGTTTGAAAATCGGTTTCAGAGCTAGAGATGCGGCAACATGCTCGGGTTGGTCAAATGATATTCCAGAATTTTTCTAAAATGCGCTGGGTCTTTTTTGTGCGTCAATTCGCCTGGGCGAGGCAAATGATAATCATACAAGCGCGATATCCAGAAACGCAGTGCTCCGGCACGTAACATCTGCGGCCAGGCATGGCGCTCTTCAGCATTTAATGGACGGATGGTGTGATAGGCCACTATAAATGCCCGGGTGCGTGCCTTATCCAGCATTTCATTTCCGAGCATGCACCAGTCATTGACGGTAATGGCGAGGTCGTAGAGCAGCGCATCATTGCAAGCAAAATAGAAATCGATAATGCCACCGATGCCAGAAGATGTAAACAGAACGTTATCGCGAAACAAATCTGCATGAATGATGCCTTGCGGGAGCTTGTTCGTGGGGTGTGCGGCCTGATATCGCAATTCCATATCAAGCAACTCACGCTCTGCCGGCGTAAGAAAAGGGCTGACGCCTTGGGCCGTTGCCTGCCACCAGTCTGGACCTCGTGGGTTTTCATTTCGGTCCGCATAGGATAGGCCAGCCAAGTGCATCCTTGCCAGCATCGCGCCGATCTGGGCGCACTGCTTCTCTGTGGGGTGAAGCACGGACCGGCCTGGCAGGAAAGTGACGATGCAGGCGGGTTTATCGTTCAACCAGCTGAATAAAGCGTGATTGTGCGGCGCAATCGGTCTGGGGCAAGGAATACCATGACTGGAAAGATGTGCCATGAGATTGAGGTAAAAGGGCAGCTCGGTGTCGGTCAGTTTCTCAAACAGGGTGAGAATGTATTTTCCTTGTGTGGTCGTGACAAAGTAGTTGGTGTTTTCTATTCCTGATGAAATGCCCTGTAAATCGATTAATGTGCCCAGTGAATAATTGTGCAGCCAATGGCTCAGTTGTGTTTGGGTGACGGGAGTAAAAACAGACATGAATGGCGCAATGAAAAAAGCGTTAGCAGGTTAGAAGCAGCCGGTTTGGAACAATTTGGAAAGGCTTGGATTTTGTGCGCAGGCCATTGGAGAAAATCAGAAGCGATAAATTTCCCACATTGGAACACTGACATCGGACTCCATCATATCCCCCCGATGGGGGCCGCCAACGGTACCCCGGCGGTTCAGCAGATAATAAGGCTTGCCGATTCGTGGCGTAATTTTGATCATATAAAGCTGGCCATTGATACGATATTCTTCAATTGTTTCCTCTTCGCCCTCGCGTATGGTGATTTCAGGCTCCAGGGATGGATCAAGTCCCAGATCAGGCAGCGGTATGTCTTCTTCACTAGGGGGGTCAGGTAAATCGGGCAAAGGCACCAAATCATCGGGCTGTGGCCGGGATTGTGCCAGGACAGATGAGGTTGCCCAGATCGAACTGGCAAGAAGCAGGAGGATGGTCACCGATCTCATGCTGGTCACTCCAAAATATAGAAAATCGAAACAGGTTGTGGGTTATGGGGAAAGAGATCTGTGCCTATCCTAAAGATTCAGCTGAATGTCGCGTTCGGTTGCCGAGGGCTCAAACCCGGATGTTTCATAGTAGCGGAAGATCGCATCGACCACCTGGGTGGGTTCGTCGATGATTTGGATGAGGTCCATATCTTCTGGCGCGATAAAGTTTTCTGCCACCAGTACCTGACGAAACCAATCGACCACACCCTGCCAGAAATCCGAGCAGACAAGAATGATTGGCATCTTTCGGGTTTTGCCGGTTTGTACCAGCGTCAGCGCTTCCATCAATTCGTCGAGTGTGCCGAATCCCCCTGGCATGACGACATAGGCGGTTGCAAACTTGACAAACATATATTTGCGCGCAAAAAAATGGCGAAAAGTTTGGCTGATATCCTGATAGATATTGCGATGTTGTTCATGGGGCAGCTGAATGTTCAGTCCCACACTCGGCGATTTGCCTAAAAAAGCACCTTTGTTGGCTGCCTCCATAATACCCGGGCCGCCACCGGAGATAACAGAGAATCCGGCATCCGACAATTGTCTTGCAATCGCTTCGGTTAATTTATAATGTGGATGGTCGGGGTGGGTTCTTGCGCTGCCAAAAATGCTGACGGCCGGTTGGATGCATTCAAGTCGTTCTGTTCCCTCGACAAATTCCGCCATGATCCCGAAAACTCGCCATGATTCCTTGGCTGACCAAGGTTTTTCCAAGGTCAATGCATTAGCCAGTTTAGCTTGCAAGCTCATAAAGGTCCTTTTTTGATGAAAATGCTTTTGTTGGTCGACGGCTCTTCTTACTTGTACCGCGCTTTCCATGCTTTACCGGATTTGCGCAATCGTCACAATGAACCCACTGGCGCGATCTATGGCGTGCTGAATATGTTGCGTCGCCTGCACAAAGAGTACCACCCCGATTATAGCGCGTGTGTGTTTGACGCAAAAGGTAAAACATTTCGAGATGAGATCTACCCGCAATACAAGGCGCATCGTCCACCGATGCCGGATGACTTGTCCAGGCAGATTGCATTCCTGCATGAATGCATACGTGCAATGGGTTGGCCGCTCTTGATGGAAGAGGGTGTTGAAGCTGATGATGTGATCGGCACATTGGCCAGGCTTGCTGCCAATGAGCAAGTGCAATGCATTATTTCCACAGGCGATAAAGATATTGCTCAACTCGTGGGGCCGGGCATTCAATTGGTGAATACCATGAATAACGAGCGGCTGGATGAATCGGGGGTTCTTGATAAATTTGGCGTGACCCCTGCGCAAATTATCGATTTCCTGGCGCTAGTGGGCGACAGTGTCGATAACATTCCTGGGGTCGAGAAAGTGGGGCCCAAGACAGCAGCCAAATGGCTAAAAAAGTATGGCACGCTAGATAATCTGATTGCCCATGCCGATGAAATCAGCGGGGTGGTGGGCCAGAATCTACGCAAAAGCCTTCCCTGGCTGGAGACTTCCAGGAAATTGCTGGCTATCAAATGTGATGTGCCGCTGGACATTGACTGGCATGGCCTTGTGACCAACGCCATGGATACGGAAAAACTGGCGGCGCTCTACGAACGCCTTGAGTTCAAAAGCTGGCTGCGCGAGCTCAAGCAAACCCAGGCCGCGAATGACAGTGATCCTGTCATGCCTGACCCCGATCCTGCAGTCGTGCAGCCAGCGCGCACCGAATTGGATCTGGACTACCAGACCATCTTGACCGAGTCCCTACTGGATGAATGGTTGAAGCAGTGTGAACATGCCCAGCTGGTTTCGGTGGATACTGAGACAACCAGCCTGAATCCCATGGAAGCAAGGCTTGTGGGGCTGTCACTTTGCATACAGCCGGGCCAGGCGGCCTACTTGCCGCTTGCACATCATTATCCTGGCGTCCCGCAGCAGTTGGACAGTAAGCGGGTGCTGGAACGGCTGAGGCCCTGGCTGGAGGACCCCGATCAAGCCAAGCTTGGCCAAAACTTGAAATATGACAAGCATGTGCTGGCAAACCATGGGGTGACACTAAACGGAATTGTCCATGATACGTTGCTGCAATCCTATGTGCTGGAATCGCATCAGTCGCATGATCTGGATAGCTTGGCCACCCGTCATCTGGGCGTTCAGACTATTCACTACGATGAACTGACCGGCAAAGGCGCGAAACGTATCGGTTTTGAGCAGGTGGAGATTGACCGGGCCACGCGTTATGCCGCCGAAGATGCGGATATCGCATTACGCCTGCATCAGTTTTTGTATCCGGCCATCCGCAGCGATGACCAGCTTGAGCAAATTTATCGACAGATAGAGATGCCTTTGCTGGATATTCTGTTCCAGATCGAACGTCATGGCGTGTTGCTGGATGTCGATTTGCTGCGCGCACAAGGTAATGAGTTGGCCCGGCAACTGGCAGCGCTCGAACAGCAGGCCTATTCAATGGCCGGACATGCCTTTAATCTGAATTCGACTAAACAGATACAGGAAATATTGTTCGGACAGTTCAAATTGCCGGTTATCAAGAAGACGCCCAAGGGTGCGCCCTCTACCGATGAAGAGGTGCTTCAGCGGCTGGCATTAGATTATCCTTTGCCCAAGGTCCTGCTGGATTACCGCGGTCTGGCCAAGCTCAAATCGACCTATGTCGATAAATTGCCTCAAATGGTGAATCGGCAAACCGGGCGTGTCCATACGCATTATGCCCAGGCCGTGGCAGTGACCGGGCGCTTGGCAAGCAACGACCCCAATCTGCAGAATATTCCCGTCCGTACGCCTGAGGGCCGGCGGATTCGTGAAGCATTTATCGCGCCTGCAGGTTGGCAGATCATCTCTGCTGATTATTCCCAAATCGAATTGCGCATCATGGCGCATATTTCCCAGGATGCAGGACTGCTGCAGGCTTTTTCAGAAGGACAAGACATTCATCGTGCGACTGCTGCTGAAGTTTTTGGTGTGCCGGTCGAGCAGGTCAGTGCAGAACAGCGGCGTTACGCCAAGGTAATCAATTTCGGCCTGATCTATGGCATGTCGGAATTTGGATTGGCAGCGCAACTGGATATCGACCGCATGGCGGCGCGCACTTTCATCGATCGATATTTTGCCCGCTATCCGGGCGTGGCCGATTACATGCAGCGCACGCGAACCGAAGCCAAACAGAATGGGTATGTAAAAACCGTACTGGGGCGACGATTGCAATTATCGGATATTCGTAGCAGCCAGCACAATCGGCGCATGGGTGCGGAACGTGCGGCAATCAATGCACCCATGCAGGGTACGGCGGCCGATATCATCAAGCTTGCCATGATCGCCGTGCAGGGATGGTTGGTGCAGGCGCAACTGCAGAGCAAGCTCATCATGCAAGTGCATGATGAGCTGGTGCTGGAGGTTCCCGATAGCGAGGTTTTCCTGGTAAAGGAAAATCTGCCCAAACTGATGGAGAATGTCCTCGAGCTGGATGTTCCGCTGCGGGTCGAAGTGGGTGTGGGAAAGAATTGGGATCAGGCACATTGATTCAATTTATCAATTATTTATAGAAATATCATGAAATTCCTTGACTAATGGATGACATCTCTTTAGATTAAACTAGTTAGAAAGTGGAATTATTTAGGAGGGTTTATACCAAAATGGATATCGCATCGATATTATTGACCGGTTTGATTGACTTGCCGTGGTGGGGGTATATTGTTACAGCATTGATATTTACCCATATCACTATCGCAGGCATCACCATTTTTTTGCATCGCCACCAAGCGCACAGAGCGTTGGATTTACATCCGATACCCAGCCATTTCTTTCGTTTCTGGCTCTGGTTGACGACCGGTATGGTGACCAAGGAATGGGCTGCCGTTCACCGGAAGCATCACGCTAAATGTGAAAGTGTGGATGATCCGCACAGCCCGCAAATTTTCGGCATCAAAAAGGTGCTGGCCGAGGGCGCCGAGCTTTACAAAATTGAAAGTAAAAACAAAGAGACACTGGAACGCTATGGGCATGGCACGCCCGATGACTGGATGGAGCGTAACGTATATACCAAGCACAGCGTGGCGGGTATTGTGTCGATGCTGGTCATCAATGTGCTGCTGTTTGGTCCGATCGGACTGACTATCTGGGCGGTGCAAATGATGTGGACGCCGGTGATGGCTGCCGGCGTGATCAACGGTATCGGCCACTTCTGGGGTTACCGCAATTTCCGTTCGGAGGATGCCAGCCGTAATATCGTGCCTTGGGGAATTCTGATTGGCGGTGAAGAGTTGCACAATAACCACCATGCCTATCCGACATCGGCCAGATTATCCAATAAGTGGTTTGAGTTTGATATCGGCTGGATGTATATCCGTATTTTGGAAATAATGGGACTGGCCAAGGTCAAAAAAGTCGCGCCTAAATTACAACTGAACAAAAGCAAAACCGAATGCGATCTGGAAACATTGCAGGCTGTCATTTCTCATCGCTATGAGGTATTGGCCAAATATACCCAATCCATGAAAGTCGCTTTCAGTAAAGAGTTGACGCATTTGCAGGGGGTTGCTGCAGAACATGGTGTGGATGGTTCCACTTTGAAAAACTGGGTCTTGGCCGATGCCAAAACTCTCAAGGAGGAAGAGCGGACCAAGCTGACGCAGGTGTTAAGCCATGCCCAGATGCTCGACAAGCTTTATCATATGCGAGAGGAACTTTCGATGATATGGGAGCGCTCCGCTGCAACCAAGGACGAACTGCTCAAGCAATTGGAAGACTGGTGCCGCCGTGCAGAAGAAAGCGGTATCGATTTTCTGGAAAACTTTTCTCGCAGACTGCGCTGCTATGCATAGTCGTCATGGTCTTGCATGATTCAAGACAATAAAAAACCCGCTTCGGCGGGTTTTTTATTGTCGGTTCTGAACGCTCATGGACTGGCTATTTGGGCGCAGGATCTGGTTATTTCAGCTTGGTCTCTTTGTATGCCACATGCTTTCTTGCAACCGGGTCATATTTCTTGAGTTCCAGCTTTTCCGGATTAGCCCGTTTGTTTTTGGTCGTGGTGTAAAAATGACCTGTTCCAGCCGACGACTCTAATTTTATCTTCTCACGCATAGGTTATGCCTTTTTCAAAACTTTGCAGCGATTAATCAGATGTGCTCTCCACGGGCGCGCATATCAGCCAACACTGCATCAATCCCGTTTTTGTCGATGGTGCGCAGGGCAGCATTGCTCAGGCGCAGACGTATCCAGCGATTTTCGCTTTCCAGCCAGAAACGACGCGACTGGAGGTTGGGCAGGAAGCGACGTTTGGTTTTATTGTTGGCATGGGAAACATGATGGCCACTCATGGGCCGTTTACCTGTGACTTGACATACACGCGCCATGATACATACTCCTGTATTCTGAAAACTAAAGTCGGGCATTATAGCCTGATTTGCAATGATTTTTCAATTTAAATCAGGCCGCGTTCAGCAAATGATACGACTTCTTCGCTGCCGATGACAAAGTGATCCAGTACCCGTATGTCGACCAGCGCCAGCGCCTGTTTGAGTGATCGGGTCAGGGTTTCATCTGCTTGACTGGGTTCGGCGACTCCAGAGGGATGATTGTGTGCAAAGATAATGGCCGCGGCGTTATGAAATAAAGCACGTTTGACCACCTCGCGTGGGTAGACGCTCGCCTGTGTCAGGGTGCCGCTAAAGAGCTCTTCGGTCGCGATGGTGCGATGCCGGGCATCCAGGAAGATCCCGACAAAAATTTCATGCGGCTTGCCTCCAAGGCTCAGACGCAGATAGTTGCGTACCGACTGCGGAGAATCCATGATGTCGCCACTCTTGATCTCCTCGGCGAGTGCGCGCCGGGCCATTTCCATCACTGCCTGCAGTTGGGCAAATTTGGCTGGGCCCATGCCGGGTAGCTGACTGAACGTGTGTAAATCGGCGATGCATAATTTAGTCAGGCTGCCAAAATGGGCGAGTAACTCTCGTGCCAGCTCGACGGCATTCTTGCCGCTCACCCCCGTGCGCAGAAAAATCGCGAGCAGTTCCGCATCGGATAGCGCTGTGGCGCCTTTTTCAATCAGTTTTTCACGTGGGCGTTCGGATGCCGGCCAGTCTGAAATTGCCATGTGGAATTTAATCCTGTAAAAGAAGTCTCTTATCCTAACAACCGTAGGGATGCAGTTTAGAATGCGTGGGTGGTTAGGCTTATATGACACTGCATACGCATATGGGAACGGCTGTTTTCTGAAAATATGAATAGCGGCGCACTATCAGTGTCATGTTTGACCAGGCAGGGAAGTGCGGGAGAAATATCCCGCTGCAGCAGATGGCTGGTGCGGAGCGGTCTCTGCGGCCGCGCTTGCAGGCGGCCGGGAAGAAGTGCAGTCCGGGACAGCTATGGCGGAAGCCGGTTTTCTGGCTTTAACGATTGAGATATTCGATAACTATATGATGAGACAGGTATGACTTTAGCGCGTCCACTTGCAGGCAGACGCCTATTGCTGGGGATAACGGGGGGAATCGCCGCTTACAAGGCTGCGGAATTGGCGAGATTGTTGGTGCAGGAAGAGATGCAGGTGCAAGTCGTGATGACTGAATCGGCTTGCCGTTTTATGGGCGCGGCCACATTGCAGGGGTTGACGGGTAAGAAAGTATACACCGAGCTATGGGATGACAACGTTCCAAACAATATGGCACATATCGGCCTGTCACGTGAAGTGGATGCCATACTGATCGCGCCGGCGAGCGCGGACTTTATCGCCAAGCTCGTGCATGGTCTGGCCGATGATTTGCTGTCGACCCTTTGCCTGGCACGAAGTTGCCCGCTATGGGTGGCGCCGGCCATGAATTTGCAGATGTGGGAAAATCCTTCAACCCAGCGTAATCTTGCCACGCTGCAACAAGACAATATTGCTGTACTGGGACCCGCCAGTGGCCAACAGGCATGCGGTGAGATCGGCGTGGGACGTATGCTGGAAGCCCGGGAGCTGCTGGCGGAAATTTATCGCCGCTTTCAATCCAAATCCTTGAGTGGTAAACGGGTCTTGATCACGGCGGGGCCGACCTTTGAAGCGCTGGATGCCGTCAGGGGGCTGACCAATCTGAGCTCTGGCAAAATGGGGCTGGCGGTTGCGCAGGCTGCAGGTGATGCCGGTGCGGAGGTGACGCTGGTCTGCGGTCCGGTTTGCGCACCACTGCCAGTGGTGCATAAACGCATCAGCGTCATCAGTGCAGCTGAAATGTTTGCCGCCGTGAAAGACGAGGTGCATGATAACGATATTTTCATCAGTGTTGCGGCCGTTGCCGACTACCGGCCAGCCGAGTCTTTCGAACACAAACTCAAAAAGACTGCCGCCAATCTGACATTAACTTTGGTGCCCAATCCGGATATTTTGCAGTATGTGACCAGTCTGCCGAATGCGCCTTTCTGTGTGGGGTTTGCGGCAGAAACCGAAGCCATCGAACGGCATGCAGCTGCAAAACGCAAAAAGAAAAAATTGCCGCTGATTGTCGCGAACGATGCGCGTCTGGCGATCGGATCAGATGACAATGCGCTGATTCTGCTGGACGACACGGGCACCCACCACTTGCCGAAAGCTGGCAAGATGCAGCAGGCTCATCTGCTGATTGATCACATCGCCCATTTATACCACCAACATACAAAGAAGCATGCATGCAATGAAGAACGTTGATATCAAATTACTGGACGCGCGTCTGCGTGATTATCTCCCCAGCTATGCCACACCCGGGTCGGCTGGGCTGGATCTGCGCGCTTGCATCGATAACAAAATTGAAATCCGGGCAGGGGAGACATACTTGATTCCAGCCGGTATCGCGATTCACTTGGCTGACCCAGGGTTGGCTGCCATGGTGCTACCACGTTCCGGCTTAGGACATAAGCACGGAATCGTGCTCGGGAACCTGGTGGGGTTGATCGATTCGGATTACCAGGGACAAATCCTGGTTTCCTGCTGGAACCGCGGGCAGTCGAGCTTCGTACTTAATCCGCTGGAGCGGATCGCGCAGTTGGTCATTGTGCCGGTTGTCCAGGCAAGTTTTACGCTGGTAGAAAATTTTGATGCCAGTCAACGAGGCGAGCAAGGGTTCGGGAGTACGGGGAGATGCTGAAACCTGTGCTGGGCCTGTTGCTGGTTGCCGCCAGCATGCTGTCGTTCAGCTACGCAGGCCAGGGCGCGTTGCCTATTATCGAACTTGAAATTGCCCAATATTCGATTACAGCCGAAGTCGCGAATACATCAGCCACGCGCACAGCCGGGCTGATGCATCGTACCCATCTGCCCGAGGATCATGGCATGCTCTTCGTTTTTCCCACTACTGCCATTTACAGCATGTGGATGCAAAATACCCCCTTGCCGCTGAGCGTGGCTTTTCTGGATGAGACGGGCGCCATCATCAATATCGCCGATATGGCCCCCAATACGCTGACAGCCCATCGCGCCGAGAAAGCGGCCAAATATGCATTGGAGATGAATGCCGGCTGGTTTGCCGCCAGGGGAATCAAAGCAGGCGCTACGGTGCAGGGAATCGAGGCTGCCGATAGCGCTCGCTAGGAGGCTG
This sequence comes from Nitrosomonas sp. ANs5, assembly GCF_050584665.1. Taxonomy (NCBI): domain Bacteria; kingdom Pseudomonadati; phylum Pseudomonadota; class Betaproteobacteria; order Nitrosomonadales; family Nitrosomonadaceae; genus Nitrosomonas; species Nitrosomonas sp. ANs5. The sequence continues at coordinate 35,740 of NZ_JBEUDO010000011.1, read as the reverse complement.
TCCGAGAATAGCGATCGTAGCGAGGGCGAGGCTGGTTGAGCGGGATTTTTCGATCATTTGAGGCGAATAGTCGTTCTATTCAACGAAAAGGATCGTAAAATCCAGCCAATCAGGCTCGTCCGCAGTAGATCAGTCTATTCTCGGACAGCCTCCTAGGAGGCTGTCCGAGGATGAAAGCTTTGGTTTTCTTCACCAGTGGCCCCGGTCAACTGTCATACCGGTAAAGTAGGGGCCGCCGGCTTGCGGGTTTAACGCATTTGAGGGAACATTCCCTTGACTGCGCGCATCATTTTGGACATGCCACCTTTGTTCATCATCTTCATCATCTTGCGCGTTTGTTCAAACTGCGACAAGAGGCGGTTGACTTCCTGCACAGAAACGCCTGAACCGGTGGCAATCCGGCGCTTGCGCGAGGCCTTGATGATTTCTGGCTTGGTCCGTTCTTGTGGCGTCATGGCATTGATGATGCCTTCCGTGCGATTGATGATTTTTTCGTCTACGTTCATGTTTTGCGCGGCCTGACTTAACTGATGCGGCAGTTTTCCCAACATGGCGCCCATGCCACCCATTTTTTTCATTTGCTGAAATTGTTGTTTGAAATCATTGAGGTCAAATCCCTTGCCTGATTTCATTTTTTTCATCAAACGCTCGGCTTCTTTCTTGTCTGAAGACCGTTGCGCTTCCTCGATCAACCCTAGCACATCCCCCATGCCCAGTATGCGTGAAGCCATGCGATCAGGATGAAAGGGTTCCAGTCCGCTCAGCTTCTCGGCTACCCCGGCGAATTTGATCGGTTTGCCGGTCACATGCCGGACCGACAGCGCCGCACCGCCACGCGCATCGCCATCGAGTTTGGTGAGGATCACCCCGGTCAGGGGCAAGGCATCCGAGAACGCCTTGGCAGTATTGACTGCATCCTGGCCTTGCATGGCATCGACGACAAATAGCGTTTCGACTGGTTTCAGTAATCGTTCCAGTTGGGTGATTTCTTGCATCATCGCCTCGTCGATCCCCAGGCGTCCGGCGGTATCGACGATCACGACATCATAGTGGTGGCGGCGGGCATAATCCAGCGCAGTGGTGCTGATTTCCGCTGGCTGCTGGCCAGTCTGTACCGGGAAAAACTCGGCGCCTGTCTGCTCGGCCAGCAGGGCCAGCTGATCGATGGCAGCCGGGCGGTAAATATCGCAAGATACCAGCAACACTTTTTTCTTCTTTTCTTCCATCAGCCACTTGGCCAGTTTGCCGCTGCTGGTCGTTTTGCCTGCACCCTGCAACCCTGCCATCAGAATAACGGCAGGCGGCGCGACGTTCAGATTCAGTTCAGCCTTTTCTCCGCCCATAATGGCAACCAATTCCTGATGGACAATACCGATCAGGGCTTGTCCGGGCGTCAGGCTGTCCATGACCTCATGGCCAATGGCTCTTTGTTTGACTTGTTCGATGAATACCTTGATTGCTGGCAAGGCAACGTCTGCTTCGATCAAAGCCATGCGCACTTCGCGCAAAGCTTCTTGAATATTGCTCTCGGTCAGGCGTGCTTCACCACGCAATGTTTTGATTACGCCGGAAAGTCGTTCGGTTAAATTATCAAACATGCATGCTCCTGGTTAAAATCATATCGTCAGGCGGGTAGTGACGTCTCTGGTTAAACTTTATAGAATAGCAAATTAGCGCTTCATGTTTATTCAAGCGCAGGGTAGACTGCTCTAGTCTTTGCTAACTAATCCTATTGATTATTAATGTCTAGCATTCTAACTTATCTCAGTGCTTCTTTGCTTTACGGGTTTGCCGGATGGTATTTCTGGCAAACCACCCAGAGGCATGCATTCGCCATGCATGACAATGAAGCAGGCGAACCCTCTGGTGTGGCGTTGCGGCATACGATCATGCTTGCGCCGCTGGCATTTCATGGTCTGATTCTCCATCAGTCCATGTTCGAGAATGATGCACTCAGCTTTGGGGTCGGAAACGCTGTGTCATCTATCGTCTGGCTGACCGCCCTGATCTACTGGATCTCAGGCTTTTTTTCATCCTTGCAGGGACTGCAGAATCTTATCGCGCCAATTTCACTGACAGCAGCCATAGCTGTTTTGGCGCCATTGATGTTTCCCTCTGTGCATCCTCTTGCGCATACTGAAATGCCGGTTTTCAAGGCGCATTTGCTGGCGGCTATGCTGGCTTACAGTCTTTTTACGATTGCAGCCCTGCATGCATTGCTGATGACTATTCTGGAAAGGCGCCTGCATCATTCCGCGGTTTCTTCGCTCTTCACGCGCCTGCCACCTCTTCTGACCATGGAGAAAATGCTTTTCCGCCTGGTCTGGACTGGATTTATCCTGCTGAGCCTGACGCTATTCAGCGGTATCGTATTCTCGCAAGAGTTGTTTGGCCAGTCGGTGCCGTTTACGCACAAAACCTTGTTCGGTTTTATTTCCTGGGGGATTTTTGCAGCGCTTCTCGTGGGCAGGCATCTCTACGGCTGGCGCGGACGCATCGCGATTCGTTGGATGTTGACCGGGTTCGGGGTTTTGCTCCTGGCCTATATCGGCAGTAAGTTTGTACTCGAAATCATCCTGGATCGCTGAAAGGAGACGGATCAGATCTGCCTGGGCGTTTTGAATTCAAGGGCACCTTGAGGTAATCGATGACAGTGGATCAGCATCAAGCACAATCGACCGTTCCTAAGCGGGATTACCAGGCAAGATTGCGTACACCGTTCGCGGTGCTGGGGGTGCGCATCGAAGAGGACTGGCTGACCGATGTCGACTATTTGCCACTGAACATCCCCGCGCTCGAGCCGGCTAGTCTATTCGCGGCCGAGGTCTGTCGTCAATTGCTTGCCTATTTGCATAACCCCAGATTTGTTTTTGATTTGTCCCTGCACATCGGCGGAACGCCTCACCAGCAAAGGGTCTGGCAATGTATCCAGGCGATACCGCCCGGTTCCACCTGTAGTTATGCCGAGATCGCCCACGAGCTGCATTCCGCTCCGCGCGCTGTTGGCCAGGCATGCGGTGCAAATCGTCTGCCCATCATTATCCCGTGCCATCGTGTCATCGCCAAAAATGGCAAACTGGGGGGGTTCATGCATGCCAGTGATGGCATGCCGCTGACAATCAAGCAATGGCTGCTGCAGCATGAGCGCGTCTGAAGCCAATACAAGACTGCTCGATGAATTTATCGACGCCTTGTGGCTGGAAGATGGTTTGGCGCGCAATACGCTCGTCAGTTATCGTACTGATTTGGCAAAACTGAGTCACTGGCTGTTGCAGCAACAGCGGGCAGATGGATGCTTGACCAGGGTAGCGCAAGCCGACCTGCTGGCTTTTCTCGCCCACAGGATTGCACAAGGGATCAAGGCCAGCACAACTGGTAGAGAACTTTCTTGCATGAAAAGGTTTTACCGGTATTTGCTGCGGCAAGGGAAAATTGGGGTCGATCCCACGGTCAATATCGACAGTCCAAAGAATTCACGGCAGCTGCCAATGAGTCTGACCGAGGCGGAAGTGGAGGCGTTGCTGGCTGCACCGGATATCCAGCAAGCGCTTGGGCTGCGTGATCGTGCCATGCTGGAAGCACTCTACGCTGCGGGTCTGCGGGTCTCGGAATTAATCGGTTTGAAGATTTCCCAGGTGCGACAGGATATGGGGATCGTGCATATTCTGGGCAAGGGCAACAAAGAGCGCCTGGTGCCTTTGGGGGAAGAGGCATTGCATTGGCTCAACCTGTATATGCAGCAGGCCCGGCCGGCAATACTTGCTGGCAGACATAGCAGCATGGTTTTTGTGACCGCGCGCGGGGGGGCCATGACGCGCCAGGCTTGCTGGTATATGATCAAGCGCCAGGCTAACCAAGCAGGCATTCACAAACCATTGTCGCCGCATACCCTGCGCCATGCATTTGCGACCCATTTGTTGAACCATGGTGCAGATTTGCGAGTGGTGCAGCTTTTGCTGGGCCATACGGATATTTCAACCACCCAAATTTATACCCATGTTGCACGAGAGCGCCTCAAACGATTGCATGCCGAACATCATCCACGAGGATAACGGATGCTTTGACCGTGATCCGGGTGAAGTCAGGCTATGACATAGGGCGTATATTCTCCATGTCAGACAGCCTGAAATACCCGGCTCGCCATTCTCCGCTGGTATCATCCGGGATTTCTTGCTTTTTCGGCTGAACGTGCTTTATGTGCGGTTTTCAAGGGCACGACCTGCCGCAGCTTCACCGCATCAGTCCTTGGTTTCAACCTGTATCAACGGTTCGGTGCTGGTTGCTTCCACATGCTGAATCCGTTTGCGCGGTCTTTTGGGGGGTGCCTGCACTGCCGGCGTATCGGATACTTTGTCAGCCGGGGTCTCAATCATAATCAGTCCGCTCTGGGAAAGATCCGGCAGCACCATTTCCTGGTGAGCCGCCGGCTTGGCTGGTTCGATGGCTTCTACTTGTTCGGCAGCAGGCTGCTCGATTTCGACAGATGCTTCTTGTTGCGGTACAACCTCGGCCGTTACGCTTTCTGCTGCCAAGAGTGGAATAGGGCTTTCTGCTGGCGTCGGCTCTGGCATGTCCGCACCCTCGGCTGAGACAGCTGCCGGGGCTGATACCGGCGGCTCGGCCGGGGCAGCGACGGGTGCTGAGGGTTCGGTGGCACCGTCATCAGTGCTTGGGGTGGCTTCTTGATCGGATTCGGTGGTTTTGTTGGGGCGTGCACGTTCTGCCCGGTCACGATGCAGTCCTCCACGGCGACGGCGTGGCCGTCCACGTTTTTCGCTCGTTTTATCATCTGCCTGGTTAATGGCTGGAATCGCTTCTTCCTTGACAGGTTCTGATTCTGAATTAGCTGAAACTTCCGCGGCCGCCAGATCCGGGAATACATCGGGTGAACTAGCGGGTTGATGACGACGGGCTTTTTGTCCATTGTCGGGGAGCTGGTCGTCGGTTTGTTCGCGAAGCAGTATGCCGCTCGCTTCCGGTGGCGATGCACTCGCGGCCATTTGCTGCCCTGGAAGTTCGCTGGTCAGCATAGCCTTGTTGCGTTTGCCGCGATTGCGATCGCGGCGACTTTTGCTGCGCTCGGCCCGCGGGGGGTGTTCCGGTGTGAGGCCCTGAGCGGTTTCTGCTTCGGGCAGCTGATTATGAGCCGGCCTGAACAAACTGAAAAACTTATCGAGAAACGAATGCTGCTCGCGTGGCTTGTCCTCGCGTATCGGAGCAGGCTGATCGGGCTTGATGCCGGTGACGGCAGCTTTGGGGCGAGTCGCCTTGACTTCCTGGGAAGCCGTTGGCGGCAGAATTTCCTCCGAAATTTTTTCTACCATCTCGTAACTGGGAGGCAATTCTGTTGACTTGATATCCTCATGGCGCAGCCGGGTGATGACGTAGTTAGGCGTTTCCATGTGGATATTGGGAACCAGAATAATGCCAACCTTGAGGCGCGCTTCGAGCAAGTGAATTTCCGATCGTTTCTCATTCAGCAGAAATGTCGCAACGTCAACCGGCAGCTGTACCTGGAGTAGACTGGTATGCTCCTTCATCGCCTCTTCCTGGATAATCCTGAGAATGTGCAATGCTGAAGAATCCGTGCCTCGGATATGGCCGGTACCATGGCAGCGGGGGCAGGGAATGTAATTGCCTTCACCTAGAGAAGGCCGCAGGCGTTGCCGGGATAACTCCAGCAGTCCAAAGCGTGAAATCTTGCCGACCTGGACGCGTGCCCGATCCAGCCGCAAGGCCTTGAGCAGCGTTGTTTCCACTTCCCGCTGGTTGCGGGAGACTTCCATATCGATAAAATCGATGACCACCAGTCCGCCCAGGTCGCGTAAACGCAATTGCCGGGCGACCTCATCGGCTGCTTCCAGGTTGGTATTGAGTGCAGTGGCTTCGATATCCGATCCCCGAATGGCGCGGGCCGAATTGACATCGATGGAGACCAATGCTTCGGTATGATCGATGACCACCGAGCCGCCCGAAGGTAGTGTCACCTGACGGGAATAAGCGGTTTCAATTTGATGCTCGATCTGAAAGCGGGAAAACAAAGGGATATCATCTTGGTAGAGTTTGAGCCGGTCAACGTTGGCTGGCATCACATGTGCCATGAATTGATAGGCTTGCTCAAATATTTCGGGGTTGTCGATCAGGATTTCCCCGATTTCGGAATGAAAATAATCACGAATGGCGCGAATGACCAGGCTACTTTCCTGATAAATCAGGAAAATGCCACTCTGATGATTGGCCGCTTCCTCGATTGCATGCCAGAGCTGAACCAGGTAATTCAAATCCCACTGCAGCTCTTCCTCGCTCCGGCCAATACCGGCAGTGCGTGCGATGATACTCATGCCGCTTGGCACGTGCAGGTGTGCAATCACTTCGCGCAATTCAGCCCGCTCTTCAGCACTGATGCGCCGCGAGACCCCGCCGCCTTGCGGGTTGTTGGGCATCAGCACCAGATATCGGCCTGCCAACGAGATATAGGTGGTGAGCGCTGCACCCTTGTTGCCGCGCTCATCCTTGTCAACCTGTACGATCAGCTCTTGGCCTTCGCGCAACAATTCGGAGATACGGTGGTTGGCTGTATCAGTGCTTTTGCCAAGGCAGGTGGGAGAAATTTCTTTATAGGGCAGGAATCCGTGGCGTCCCGCGCCGTAATTGACAAAGGCGGCTTCCAGACTGGGTTCAAGACGGGTGATGGTTGCTTTGTAAATATTGCTTTTTCGTTGTTCCTTGCCTACGGTTTCGATATCGAGATCGATGAGTTTTTGCCCATCGACAATGGCGACGCGCAACTCTTCAGGTTGGGTCGCGTTGAATAACATGCGTTTCATTTAGTGCCTCCCGCGCTCGGTTTTCACGGGCAGACCTTTCGTTCACTGTCAGCGTGGCATCCTAATAGTTTTCGCATACATGCGCTTTTTGTTCGGATAATTGGGTCATGATACGGATCATATGTTGGTATCCTTGGGAAATTGACCAATCGATAGTTGCCACTTGGTATTTTCACTCTCAGACCGATAGGGCCGATCAATGACCTCTATGCTGGAGCGTGGAACCAGGAACTTGAATCTATGTGTGCTTTGAGCGCGCAAAATTAATATATATAACGATCGCTACTTCACGTGGTGAGCGACATTAACCAGACAAAAACCGGTTTTTTCCAGCATTTGATATTCGAAAATTCGGGTCCACAACATTATTGACTGTGCAATCACGTCATGAAAAATAGATATAGGAATTCAGGTGTGAAAAGTATAGGTAAAAGCGGGGCATTCAGTAAAGCAATTATGACAGATATTATGCCAAAACGTGTGGCTGTAGAACACATCGATGAAGCCTCGGATGGTCAGCGCATCGATAACTTTCTTTTCAGGTGCCTGAAAGGGGTACCTAAAAGCCATATTTACCAGCTGCTTCGTAGCGGACAGGTGCGCGTCAATAGCAAGCGTATCGATGCGAGCTACCGTTTGCAGTGCGCTGATAAAGTACGCATTCCGCCCGTCACCCGCACGGCCAGAAGCGTCGCTGGCAAACCGGAACGATCGTTGAAGTCGTTTGATGTGCTTTATCAGGACGATTGGCTGCTGGTCATCAACAAACCAGCTGGCATGGCGGTGCATGGCGGCAGCGGAATCAGTCACGGTGTCATCGAGCAATTGCGCTTTCAGCATCCTGACTGGAAGTTTCTGGAGCTGGTGCACCGGTTGGACAGAGAAACTTCGGGGGTATTGCTATTGGCCAAGAAACGGCAAGCACTGCTGGATCTGCATCGGCAAATCCGCGAGGGAACGGTTTGTAAACACTATTGGGTATTGGTCCGCGGCAAGTGGCGCAACCAAAAACAGAACGTTAAATTGCCACTGAACAAATATCTGACGGCCGAGGGTGAAAGACGTGTTGCCATTGCCACGGGCCAACCTAACCAGCATACAACACAGCAGGCGCATACCGTGTTCACCTTGCAGCAAGCCTGGGAGCACTTCAGCCTGTTGAACGCGGAACTAAAGACCGGGCGCACACATCAGATTCGCGTACACTTGGCGCACCTCGGTTTCCCGATTGCCGGGGATGATAAATATGGGGACTTTCAGTTGAATAAGCAATTGATGAAAGGCTGGCGGGGATTCACCTTGAAACGCATGTTTTTGCATGCTGCGACATTTTCATGTACACATCCGGCGACCGGAGAGCCCTTGCATCTGGAGGCACCCTTAACCCGGGACTTGCAGCGCTTTCTGGCACAATTCGAGAAGAATAAGGACGAAGATCGGTTGTAAACTTCAAGGCGCCTCTAAAAATCCCTATTTCGTCACAATACGTCGTGTTTCACAAAAAATGTCTCCTAGCATATCCATCATATGCTGCGTCAACATTTTTTGTTCTCGCCTGGTCTTGTTTAAAACGCTGAATTTTTAGAGGTACCCTTTACCCACTGAGAAAATCAACAACAAGTGAAGCGATCAAACGGAACGCCAGCATGGTTCAACAGACTTTTGGAACAATACAAAAAATAGATGCAGTCGAGCAGAGGGTGCAGAAGCATGCTCAAATTATTTCATCGGGGGAGCAGACAAACATCGCCAATGTTGAACTGGTGGCCTATATCGAAGCGATCGAACGGCTGGCATTGGTGTCGATTACTGACCGCAAAGGGCGTATCCTGCATGTCAACAATATTTTCTGCCGGGTCAGCGGTTATTCGTTTAGCGAGTTATTGGGGCAGGATCACCGTATTCTGAATTCGGGCGCGCACCCAAAAGCCTTTTTTGTCAATATGTGGCGCGAAATCGCGCATGGTCGTATCTGGCATCAGGAAATCTGCAACCGCACCAAGCATGGGGAATTGTACTGGGTCGATTCGACGATTGTGCCAATCAAGAGCGGCAATGATCACATCGACCGTTTTCTCTCGGTCAGGGTAGATATTACTGCGCGTAAGGAACGGGAAGCGTATCTGGAAAAACGCCTCAAGGCCAGAGACCATTTATTCGAAATACGGCGCGAAATCCTGCGGGCACAAAGTATTGCGTCGCTGATTGCAACGATTCTGTCGCGTACAGTATTGGCCATGCAATTTCCTCAAGCAGCCGTGAGCACAATTTATCTCGATGGAAAGCGCTATTCCTCCGATGCCCTTGATCAAGTGCGGCCAAGAGACCCATCCACTCTGCAAAGCGATATTTGTGTCAAACACAGGGTGCGCGGTTGGATTCAGGTCGCTTACCGCGAACCGAGACCATTTTTGTTACCGGAAGAACGGGATCTGGTGCAATCGGTTGCGGAAGATTTCGGCGCCTGGCTGGATCGCCAGGAGACTGAGGCATATGTGCGTTATCAGGCAGATCATGATGGATTGACGCAATTACCCAACCGGCGTTATTTGAAGCGCAAACTCAAGAAATTAATCGAAGAGCGGCGTCAGGAAGAGGGGCGTTTCGCGATCATGTTCATTGATCTGGACCATTTTAAAGGCATCAATGATACGCTCGGGCACGAGATGGGGGATTTATTGCTCAAGGAAGTGGCTGCAAGATTGCTTGCCTGCATGCGCCATGAGGATATCGTGGTACGCCAGGGAGGGGATGAGTTCATCGTTCTGATCCAGAGCGTGCAAGCACTTGTCGATGTGGAAATCATTGCGCAGAAACTGGTCGAACAAATGATGCAGCCTTTCTGTATCGAGAACAAGGTGCTGCGTGTGGGTGCGAGTGTGGGTATCGCCCTGTTTCCCGAAGACGGTCAGGATGTCAAAATGCTGCTCCGGTGCGGCGACTTGGCTATGTATCAGGCGAAGCATGCCGGGCGAAATGGCTACCAGTTCTTTTCCCGGGAATTGGACAAGTTGATGGCCGAGCGGCACAGAACCGAGGTTGCTTTGCGCAGAGCACTGGACAACAATGAGCTCGTACTGCATTTCCAGCCAATTGTCGATGATATCAATGCCAGTATTGCATCCATGGAGGTGTTGTTGCGTTGGCAACATCCGGAAGATGGACTGGTACCACCTGCCAGATTCATTCCGCTGGCCGAGGAAACCGGTCTGATCGTGCCCATCGGTGCCTGGGTAATTCGAACCGCTTGTCTGCAGATCAATACATGGCAACAACAAGGGCTGACCGTTCCCAGACTGACGATCAACCTGTCCGTACGGCAGCTGGGAATGAAGGATTTTGTGGATGATGTGAGGATCATCCTGCAAGAAACCGGTGTGGCAGCAGACCTCATCACTCTTGAAGTGACAGAAAGTATGCTGGCAAAAAATGTTAACCAAGTTGCGGCTGTTTTGCGCAGCTTATCAGCTTTGGGTTTCAGAATTGCAATCGATGATTTTGGAACCGGCTACTCCTGCATGAGTTCTCTCAAGCATTACCCCATTGATTTGCTGAAAATCGACCGGCATTTCGTTAGGGATGTCTGTATTGACGAAAATGATGCCGCCATTGTGACTGCCATTATTGCCATGGCACATGGCCTGGGGATAGAAGTAGTGGCCGAGGGCGTGGAGTCAATTGAACAGCTCGATTTTCTGCGAAAAAAGAATTGTAAGTTCTACCAGGGCTATCTGTTTTGCAAGCCGCTGCCTGCTGCCGAAATCATCCATCTGCTGCAAAAAAAGACACGCTTCGAATGGACCTGATCATGCCGCATGGCCATGGCCGCGTTTGTGCCATGTTTTGAACTGACACTAGGAGGCTGTCCGAGAATAGACTGATCTACTGCGGACGAGCCTGATTGGCCGGATTTTCCGATCTTTTTCGTTAAATAGAACGACTATTCGCCTCAAACGATCGAAAAATCCAACTCAACCAGCCTCGTCCTCCCTACGATCGCTATTCTCGGACAGCCTCCTAGTCTTGCCCGGCTTGCTGCCGAGACAATTACTGAATCGTGACCGGATCCGCTTCGGCGCTGGTTTCCGTCGCCGCGCGTTCTATCTGGAGCGATTCCAGCAAGGGCGTCAGTACCGGCCAGACATTCTCAAGGATTTTTTGCTGTGCCTTGGCATTTGGATGTATGCCATCGGCCAGAAAATATTCGCGCTGGTCTCCGAAGCCTTCGAGCAGGAAGGGAACCAGCGGCAGCTGATAATGTCTGGCTAAACGTAGGTAAATTTCACGAAACTTCCGTGTATGAGTTATGCCATAATTAGGTGGCAGTTGCATCCCGGCCAGGAGTGGGGCAGCATTATATTGTTTGCAGGTAAGAATAATTGCTTCCAGATTGTCATAAATAGATCGAATCGATTTGCCCTGAAGACCGTCGTTTCCACCCAGTGCAACGATGACGATATCCGGCTGGTGAGTGTTGAGCGCCTGTTCGATGCGATTGCGTCCGCCCAGGGTAATTTCTCCACTGATGCTGATATTGACGACCTCGTGATCAGGAGATTGGGTTTTTAATTGCTGCTTGAGCAAAGAGACCCATCCGGTTTCCGGTGGCAATCCATAGCCTGTTGACAAACTGTCCCCCAGCACCATGACCATTAAACCCGTTCCTGACCAGGCCAGGTTGAAAGGAAAGATAGCAAATAAACATAATACAATGAGCAAAAATTTTTTCATGGCAAAGCATCTCTCAACTGAGCAGTCAATACTTACAAACAGCAGTCAGCCTATCATACAAGCCAATAATCTGACCAGAGAGGTCGACACCGGCGAGACCATGCTGACCATTCTCGAAGATATCAACTTACAAGTCAGCGCGGGGGAATCGATCGCGGTGGTGGGCGCTTCCGGTTCCGGCAAATCGACGCTACTCGGCTTGCTGGCAGGACTGGACGTGCCGACCCGCGGCACGGTTTACCTGGATGGAGAAGATATCTTCAAGTTGGACGAAGATGAGCGTGCAGAGTTGCGTGGCAGGTTGCTGGGTTTTATGTTTCAGTCATTCCAGTTGCTGCCCTCGCTGACTGCACTGGAGAACGTGATGTTGCCACTGGAGCTGGCTGGCGCCAGCAATGCCCGTGAGGCCGCCCAGGTCTGGCTGATGCGGGTGGGGCTGGAGAATCGGATCAAGCATTATCCCAAGCAGCTTTCAGGGGGAGAGCAGCAGCGTGTGGCCATTGCGCGGGCCTTCGTGACGCAACCCAAGATGCTGTTCGCCGACGAGCCGACCGGTAACCTGGATGCGGCCACAGGTGCCCAGATCATCGAGCTGATGTTCGAGATCAATCGCGAGCAGGGAACGACGCTTATACTGGTCACGCATGACGAGCATCTCTCCGCGCGCTGTTCGCGCATCATCAAACTGGTCGCTGGGCGGGCCGTCGACTGATGGTATGGATGCTGACAAGCATCTGGCATGCTGAATATTTTTCTGAACAGTGAGTGGTTGCTAGTACTCCGTTCCGCCAATTAGCTTACATGAAATCGCGCCTTCGCCTGTCATGCGTTGTTGCAAATCCTCGCCATAGCTACGGCTATGACTGCGGTTTGCGCCTAGCCTGGCAGGCGAATCCATCGATTTCATTTGTAAGCTAATTGACGGTACGGAGTACTAGCCAGCTGGCTGGCTGGTGTATGCGGCCAGCCAGGGAATGCCGGGTGCGGAAGGTTCGTCCTGTTAGCAAACTCGAGTGGCTGCAGACTTGTGCCGCGTGGCGTGCAGTGCACTCTTTCAACCTGAGGTTTACTTGAAATGAATATGATCAGACTTTCCTCGCGGATGCTGTTGCGAGACTGGCGCGCGGGAGAATTGCATATCCTGACCCTGGCGCTTGTCATTGCTGTCAGTGGGGTTGCGACGGTTGGCTTTTTCTCCGACCGGGTGCAGAAGGCTCTGGTGCGCGAGAGCAACCAGTTGCTGGGTGGCGATTTGCTGGTTACATCCGATAGCCCTTTGCTACCCGCCTATGCCGAGCATGCACGTAAGCTGGAGCTGGAAACGACCAGCCTGACCCGCTTTCCCAGCATGATCAGCTTTGAGGACAATAACCTATTGACGGGTATCAAGGCGGTGGCGCCCGGTTATCCACTACGGGGCGTATTGAAGCTGGCCGATCCACCGAACGATGATACGGCTATCCGGCCGGTCCGGATTGCGCACGGCATTCCCCGGCCAGGCGCGGTCTGGATCGATGAGAAAGTTATGACGGGGCTGAAAGTGACAGTGGGCGACAAAATCGAAGTCGGTGCCATGGAAATGACGGTCACCGCCCTGGTGGCAAGTGAGCCGGATCATTCGGTTGGATTTGTCAGCATGAATCCACGGTTACTGATGAACGAAGAGGATCTGGCCGCGACTCAGCTCATCCAGCCCGGCAGCCGTGTCAGCTATCAACTATTGGTGGCGGGGGATGAAGCCCGGGTAGCCAAGTTCAGACGCTGGCTCGATGACAGGCTGGCGCCGAACGAACGGGTCGAGGGGATACAGGATGCGCGCCCGGAAATCCGCTCGGCACTGGACCGGGCCAGCAAATTCCTGAGCCTGGCCGCCCTGGCCAGTGTCGTGGTGGCAGCTGCTGCGGTCGCGTTGGCTACGCGCCGTTTTATTCAGCGTCATTTGGATGGTTGTGCCGTCATGCGCTGTCTGGGCGCAACCGAGTCGGATTTGATGCGCCTTTATTTATACTATTTTGTGATGCTCGGGACGGCCGCAAGCTTGCTGGGCTGCGTGTTCGCCGGCTTGGCACAGGAGGTGCTTTCGCACTGGCTGGCCGAGTTGATCGGCATCCGGTTGCCGCTGCCGACGGCATTGCCCGCCATGCAAGGCATGCTGACCGGCCTGGTGCTGCTGCTGGGTTTCTCCCTGCCCCCGCTGCTGAATTTGCGGCAGGTGCCGGCCTTGCGCGTGATCCGGCGTGATCTGGAGTTGACCAATGTACACAGCCTGGCCGGCTACGGATTCGGATTGGCCATGCTGTCGACATTGTTCATCTGGAAGGCGGGCTCGCTCATGCTTGGTATCATGATCATGTTGGGTTTTCTGCTGGCGATTGTTCTGTTCGGTTTGTTCGGCTTGTTGCTGATCAGGCTGTTTCTGCTGGCCCGTCCGCAGGGATCGAGTCCCTGGAGCTATGGCCTGGCCAATATCCGCCGGCGGGCCATTCCCAGCCTGGTACAGGCGACCGCACTGGGACTGGGGTTGATGGCCTTGTTGACGTTGACGTTGACGCGTAATGATTTGCTGCAGGACTGGCAGTCCCGGCTGCCGGAGGAGGCCCCCAACCGCTTTCTGGTGAACATTCAACCAGATCAGCAGGCAGCACTGATGACATTTTTCGATGAGCACGCGATTGTCCGGCCGGAAATCTTTCCGATGGTGCGCGCGCGGTTGATGAAAATCAACGATCGGGCTGTCAGCCTCGAGGATTATCCCGATCCGCGCGCCAAACAACTAGTCAACCGGGAGTTCAATCTATCCTGGACGGACACGCTGCAACAGGACAATGAAATTGTGGCGGGCCATTGGTGGAAGGCAGACGTTATTTCATCCGAGCCCGAATTGTCGATGGAAGTGGAATTTGCCCAAACCCTCGGCCTCAAACTCGGCGACCGGCTGACATTCTATACCGGCGGGGGGGATTTCTCAGCCACGATCACGAGTTTGCGCCAGGTGGACTGGGATACCTTCCAGGTCAATTTCTTTGCCGTGGTGCGGCCTGGGGTATTGGATAACTATCCGGCCAGCTATGTCACCAGTTTCTACCTGCCGCCCGAGCGGGCAAGAATCCTGCAGGATCTGGTGCGTGCTTTCCCAAATATTCTGATTATCGATGTCGCCAGCGTGATCGAGCGGGTGCAAAGCATGATCGAGCAGGTCACGCGCGCAATCGAGTTTGTGTTTCTGTTTACCTTGCTGGCGGGGTTCGCTGTCATGTATGCCGCGATCGCCTCGACACAGGATGAGCGCATTTATGAAGCGGCAATTTTCCGCACGCTTGGGGCAAGAAAACAGCAGCTTGCGCGTGCCTGGGCGGTGGAATTCGCGATTCTGGGTGCGCTGGCCGGGTTTTTTGCGGCGGCAGGGGCGAGTGTGCTCGGCTATCTGATCGGTAAATATGCCTTGCATATCACCTATACCCCCAATATCTGGATAGGGCTGGTTGGCATACTGGTCGGTGTGGTGGGTGTGACGGTGGTAGGCCTGCTGGGCACGCGTGCCACACTCTCTGAACCGCCGTTGCTGACGTTGAAGAAAATCGCCTGAGGCACTTATGCTGGAAACCGCCCTCAGCTGTAGAAGATACAGCTGAGGGCGGGAGAGCATTCAAGAGATACGATCAAGAGAGTAGACCCTTACGGGATTCTCGTTGCATCTGCCGGATTTGGATTGCATCAGAAATTGAAATTCGGCAAATCACCGATACCACCTAAATTATTTGGATTAATGAATTCTCCACCAATATTAATCCAGGTCTCGCCGGTATAGGCATCGTGAATCGATATGGCTTCGGTCTGGAAGCAATCGGCAACCTGTTCATTACGCGTTATGGTATGAGTGGCATGGGTAATGTTCGGGCCTGTGATTGTGATACCAGGTTGACCTGATAGCTCATCATACATTTCATCGGTTACGTCCAAGCAGATATCTGAGTTGATGGTCAATCCTATTTGGTCAGGTGAAGCATTCCGGATACAAACCGAGGTATTACCTGCGTAGGAATCCAGAATATTGGTAGGCCCGTTATTGAATTCGACACCACTCCATTGATTATTTAGAAGTTCTACTGTGGTCAATACCGAAATGCCGGTCGGGGCTGGCGCTTCTTCCTCAGGTGCTTCACAGAAATTGGTGTCTCGCGGCAGCTTGATGCATTGGCCATTGGTCGTGATGTTCACGGCGTTGCCGCTCTGGGTATAAACAAAGCCCTCTGGGATATCGTCGGTCTTGCAGGCGGGGATGCTGCCATCGCCACCGGATTGGGTGATGTCGGCCAGGAGAGTGGATACCGGGCTGATTTGGGTTGGGTTGTCATAGCCCCAGGGGCCGCCCAATACATACACATTCTGATCTTGCGTATTGATGCCGGCGTAAATATTGGTCTGCGGATAATAGCGGAACCGCCAGGGATCGAGTGAGTGGGTGGCCTGGTGGGTGGGGAACAAATGCGGGAATGTTCTCTCTGCCCAGTTGAGCAGGGTTTCGGTATCGCTGCTGAGATCGGCGAATGCGCTGGAGGTTTGTCCAATCAGTACGCTGGCGCAGGCGGCGATGAGAGATGCCTTGATTGTTTGCTTCATGTTGATGGTCTCCATCGGTAGTTAAAAATAGTATATCAATAACGAACTTGTCGCTTGGCTGGAAAAAAGCGTATGGTGACAGGTTCCCGGCAGCGGCAGTGTGAGATATATACTATGTTTCGGGTTTTATTTCCAGATTATGAAACCAGAGGAGGCTGACATGACGATAAATAATGATGCGATGCGCGAAGCCATCGTCGAGACCGCGGTGATGCTGGCGGCTCGTTCATCCTGGGAGGCATTGCGCCTGCATGACATGGCGGAGCAGCTGGCGATCTCGCTGGATGATATCCGGTGCCATTTTCGTGAGAAGGATGAATTGATTGATGCTTGGTTCGACCGGGCCGATAGCCATATGCTCAGGGAAGCCGAGTCGGCCGGATTTCTCGAACTGGCGCCGGCCGAACGGGTTCAGCATCTGATCATGGCCTGGTTGAATGCTCTGGCCGTGCAGCGCAGGGTTACCCGGCAAATGATCGCTTCCAAACTGGAAATTGGCCATATCCATATCCAGGTGCCCGCCATCATGCGCGTCAGCCAGACCGTGCAATGGATCCGTGAAGCCGCTCACCGCGATGCCACGTTTGTCTGGCGCGCGCTTGAGGAAAGCGCGCTGACCAGCATTTATCTCATGACTTTTTTTTTCTGGATGCGGGACGAATCCGAAGATGCGCGCTATACCCGCCAGTTTCTGCAGCGTCACCTATCGATGCTTCCTTGGCTGGCGGGTTCTAACCAGCGTGCGCATCATGCCAATGGGCAGGCTGTTTCCCGTCCACGTCAGCTCCCGTTACAGCTCGATTGATCTGATCGGATCAAACTTCCTGTCAAGGCGCTGAACAGGCATGGATCCCGTCACGCATATCCTCAGTGGCGCACTGCTGGTGCGGACCGTGCAGCCGGCCGGCCCGGTCCGGTTGCGGCGGCAGCAAATACTGGTGGGGGGTGTGGCGGCAGCTTTTCCCGATATCGATATCGTTTTGCGATTGGTCGATACCCTGACCTATCTCAACTGGCACCAGGGGCTGACCCATTCCTTGCTGATGCTGCCCGGCTGGGCATGGCTGCTGGCGCATTTGTGTGCCAGATGGCTGGGGCAGCGTGCCGCCTGGCGCAATTTTTTCATTCCGGCCTGTCTCGGGCTGCTGATTCATATCCTGGGCGATCTGGTGACGGCCTATGGTCTGATGCTGTTTGCACCATTTTCCAGCAGCCGCTTTGCCTGGCCGCTGGTTTTTGTCGTCGATCCATGGCTGACAGGGCTGATAGTCATCGGGCTGGTGACAAGTCTGTATAGGCCGGCCAAGCGTGCCTATGCCATCCTTGCCTGGCTGGGCGTGGGCGGGTATCTTGCCTATTTGGGGGGGCTGCAAGCAGAAGCGGTCCGTGCCGCCGAGGAATATGCCGTGCAACAAAAGCTCGAAGCGCATGCTGTCAGCGTATTGCCGCAGCCATTGTCGCCGTTCAACCGGATGCTGATCGTTGCAGAGGATGACCGGTTGCATGTGGCCTTGATCAACTTGGGGCATGATGTGCCGGCTGAATCCGCCGATGGCGGGAACTGGTTGCGTCAGATGGTGGCAGCCTATCGTCCGTTGACGATGGCCGACTGGCAAGTATACGGTCTGTACGCAGCGCCTTCCCCGGCTGAAGCAGCGCTGGCCCGGTTGGCCTGGCAGCAGCCGGCGATGGCTTCGTTTCGCGACTTTGCAAAATTTCCGGTTCTGGATGGCATCGACTATACTGGCTCCGGTACTTGTATCTGGTTTATTGATCTGCGCTTCAAGCTGCCAGGTTTGCCGCCGTCTTTTCGTTATGGCGCCTGCCGCGCGGATGACCGTTCATCCTGGTATTTGAAGCGGCGGCGCGGCGCATTCTGGATCGATTGAATTTGGATCCGGAAGCTGTGGGTGATCGGCGACACTTGCTCGCACGTTCCTGCTTGCCGATCCAAGCAACGAGGGTTCTCGGATTGCATTATTTTTATGAAAGTGATTTATGACCAAATTATCCGCCATCAAGATTCTGATTCTCGATGATGATCCCTTCATCCTGAAGATTCTGGCGCGCATGCTGGAAAAACAGGGGGTTGTGCATATCAGTTGCTGCGAGAAGGGCGAGGATGCACTGGTGCTGATCGATGACGCCGATCGCCGGCCCGATCTGATTCTGCTCGATCTCAACATGCCTGGCATGGATGGCATCGAATTCGTGCGCCATCTGGTCGGCCGCCGGTATGTTGGAAGCCTGATTCTGGTCAGCGGCGAGGATGAGCGCATGCTTAGAACGACTGAGAAACTGGTGCAGGCGCACAAGATCACCATTCTGGGCTATTTACAAAAACCCGTGCAGCCTGAGGCATTGGAGGCGTTGTTGATCAAGCTGGCGCCTCCCGTGCAGCAGGGTGAGCGTGCAGCCGGTGTCAAGAAGACCTATGATGGCCCAGCCATTAAGGCTGCTATCGAGTCGGGTGAATTGGTCAACTATTATCAGCCGAAAGTTCGGGTCGATACTGGTGCATTGGCTGGTGTGGAAACGCTGGTACGATGGCGGCATCCCGAGGATGGGATCGTTTATCCTGATCAGTTTATTGGTGTGGCGGAGAAACATGGCCTGATCAATGCCCTGACGCAGAAGGTGCTCGAGCAGGCTTTCGCCCAGGCTAGGCTATGGCAACAATCGGGCTACGAATTGAAAGTGGCAGTCAACGTATCGATGGATAACCTGGCATCGCTCGATTTCCAGGATGTCGTGGTGCGATTGGCCGCCAAGTCTGCTATTCCACCGAACAAGATCGTGCTGGAAATCACTGAAAGCCAGCTGATGGGCGACGTGCGTGTTTCACTCGAGATTCTGACCCGGTTGCGCCTGAAACGTTTTCATTTGTCGATCGATGATTTCGGCACGGGCCATTCCTCGCTCGCGCAGCTGCGTGATATTCCGTTCGATGAGCTCAAGATCGATCAGGGATTTGTGCACCGCGCCTGGGAGAGTGAAACGCTGCGTGTAATTTATGATACCAGTCTTGCCCTGGCCAAGCAGTTGAACATGGAAACGGTCGCGGAAGGCGTGGAAGACAGGGGGGACTGGGAATTGTTGCGTCAGACCGGCTGCGATCTTGCGCAGGGCAATTTCATCGCCAAGCCGATGCCGGCCGATAGGCTCAGTCATTGGATGAAAGAGTGGCAGACCCGGATCGAAACCGAGTCGCTGGTGGCCAGGGATTGATCATTGCGCAGCCGCTGGGTTTGCGCCGGTTGGCGGTAAGTGGCTGGCTGATTTGCGATCCAGCACCACGAAATGGTATGTCAATCCGGATGTATCATCCTGCTGGATTTCGCGCGAAATTTCTTGCCAGGCATCGCGCGCGTAGGCCGGAAAAAAAGTATCTCCAGAGAATGCCTGCTGTATTTCAGTGAGATATAGCCGGTCGCAGTAGGGCAGGGTTTGCTGGAAAAGCTCGGCCCCGCCGATGATGAAAATCGTTCGCGTGTCTTCGCCAAAGCGTTCGAGTACCGCTTCCATCGAGGTTGCAATTTCGACGCCTGGCAGTTGCAAATCCGGCTGACGGGTGAGCACAACATTCACGCGCCCAGGAAGTGGCCGCCCGATCGAATCGAATGTGCGCCGCCCCATGACGATGATCTGGCCCATGGTCAGCGCCTTGAAATGCTTGAGATCTGCGGGCAGGTGCCAGGGCAGCGCGTTGTCGCGGCCGATCACCCGGTTGGCCGCGACTGCGGCCAGGATGGCAAGCTGGGGCCCGGTCATACCGCGACCGGCGCATGGATGGGGGGATGGGGATCGTAGTGCTGCAAGCTGAAGTCCTCATACTTGAAATCGAAAATATTGGTGACTGAGGGATTGAGCTGCATGCGGGGCAGCGCCCTGGGTTCCCGGCCGAGTTGCTGACGGGCCTGATCGAGATGATTCAGGTATAAATGCGCATCGCCTAAAGTATGAATAAACTCACCCGGTTGCAGTTGGCAGCATTGTGCGATCATGAGCGTCAGCAATGCATAGGATGCGATATTGAACGGCACTCCCAGAAAAATATCCGCGCTGCGCTGGTATAACTGGCAGGACAGTTTGCCATCCGCGACATAAAACTGGAACAGTACATGGCAAGGTGCCAGCCGCATTTTCCCGAGATCGCCGACATTCCAGGCGGAGACCAGCATCCGGCGTGAATCCGGGGTTTCCCTGATCTGCTGAATAACTTGCGAAATTTGGTCGACCGAGTCCTTGTCCGTGACCGTCCATGAGCGCCATTGATGGCCATAAATCGGCCCCAGCTCCCCATTCTGATCCGCCCACTCATCCCAGATGGTGACCTGGTTCTGTTTGAGATAATGAATATTGGTATCGCCGCGCAGAAACCACAGCAATTCGTGAATGATCGATCTGACGTGACATTTCTTGGTGGTCACCAGTGGAAAGCCTGCCTGCAGATCAAAACGCATCTGATAGCCAAAAATGGATAAAGTACCGGTGCCGGTGCGGTCGGTTTTTTTACGGCCGTGCTCGAGCACATGGCGCATCAAATCGAGATATTGACGCATGAATAGTTTTGGTTGATAGTTTTAAGACGGTATCATACACGAAAGCCGATCGCCTCATAACGGGCCCGTTTCCTGTTCGACATTCATACGAATAACAGCCTCATTGATCGCGGGTACACATAATTCCATAAATCGGTAAGCATAACTGCGCAGATAATGGTTCTGCCTGACAGAAATATAAGTGGTATTTTGTTCGAATAGATCGGCACCATTTAACCTCACAAGATTGGTATCTTTTTCTGGTATGAATGCGACTGAAGCGATAATTCCTACCCCGAGGCCAAGATTCACATAAGTTTTGATGACATCCGCATCCAGGGCTGACATGGCGATATCGGGGGTAAGCCCGGCGCGAATGAATGCCTGATCGATCCGGGAACGGCCAGTGAAGCCTTCATGGTAAGTGACGATTGGAAATTCCGCAATTGCTTCCAGAGTGAGGCCGGGAACGGAGCACAAGGGGTGTCCGGTGGGTACAATGATAATGTGATGCCAGGAGTAATAGGGGAAGGAAACCAGGTATTTGGTATCCTTGAGCGCTTCGGTCGCAATGCCGATATCGGCCTGGCCACCGAGCAGCATGGATACGATTTCACCCGGACTGGACTGATGCAGCACAAGATGCACTTTGGGAAACGCTTGTTTGAATTGAGTGATGACGGCAGGGAGCGCATATTGCGCCTGGGTATGGGTGGTGGCAATGATCAATTGTCCCGTGTCATGACAACTGAATTGCTCGGCCAGCCGTTTGATATTGCGGGTGTCCATCAAAATGCGCTCGACAATTTTGATCAGCGCCTTGCCGGGCTCGGTCAGACCGGTGAGCCGCTTGCCTCTGCGTACGAACAATTCAATATTGAGTTCGTCTTCCAGATCTTTGATATGCTTGCTGACACCTGACTGAGAAGTGAACA
Organism: Nitrosomonas sp. ANs5; assembly: GCF_050584665.1. Classification (NCBI taxonomy): domain Bacteria; kingdom Pseudomonadati; phylum Pseudomonadota; class Betaproteobacteria; order Nitrosomonadales; family Nitrosomonadaceae; genus Nitrosomonas; species Nitrosomonas sp. ANs5. The sequence continues at coordinate 14,086 of NZ_JBEUDO010000011.1, read as the reverse complement.
GCTTGTTGGCCACTTCGGTCAGATTGAAGTTCTGACGAACGGTCTCGCTGATGATACGAAGTTGTTGAAAATTCAATATACGTCTCTCTGTGTTAGCTGTATTGGATAAAGCGTATGGAAGATCAATCCAAAGGCTCTGTGTGCAATGCGCGTCTCCCGGGGCAGTGATCAAACTGCTCTGGGACAGAGCCAGCTAGGAGGCTGTCCGAGAATAGACTGATCTACTGCGGACGAGCCTGATTGGCCGGATTTTACGATCCTATTTCGTTAAATAGAACGACTATTCGCCTCAAATGATCGAAAAATCCAACTCAACCAGCCTCGCCCTCGCTATTCTCGGACAGCCTCCTAGCCGGCAACCAAACTTTTATTGGCTGAATCTGGAAAGAAATCCAGGCGGCGAGGCCTGATATAAACCTTATCTCCTTTTTCTAGCTGCAGCGCCCGGAAACGTTCCTTACTCAATTCAACCTGGATGGAATCCTTGTTTCGATGATTGTCCCGGACAAGTTCCAGCTTGACCACACGGCCTGTGGAGAGCACATGAACAACGCGTGCTGCCAGCGCAGATTCACCATTGAGTTCGTGTTCAACCTCAATCTCATGTGGCCGAACATAAGCGACGGCTTCAAACGCATCGGCCTCGGCATGTTCCGGCACCTGAATTTCAATATTATCAATCCAGGCGCGGCCACGCTGTACCCGGCCATGAAATAGATTGACGTGACCAAGAAATTCGTAAATGAATGGATTGGCGGGCTTTTCATAAACCTCGTCGGGGGTGCCGATTTGTTCGATACGGCCCCGGTTCATTACCACGACTCTATCAGCGACTTCAAGTGCTTCTTCTTGGTCATGGGTGACGAATATGCTCGTGATATGCATATCATCGTGCAATTTCCGCAACCAGGCACGTAATTCCTTGCGTACCTTGGCATCGAGTGCGCCAAACGGTTCATCCAGCAGCAGCACTTTTGGCTCTACCGCCAGCGCTCGTGCCAGCGCGATACGTTGCCGTTGTCCACCTGAGAGCTGATGCGGATAGCGGTCTGCAAGCCAATCCAATTGAACCAGTTTAAGTAAATGGGTGACGCGTTGATTAATTTCCAGTGGAGTAGGACGACTCTTTTTTGGGCGAACCCGCAAACCAAACGCCACGTTTTCAAAAATGGTCATATTCCGGAAGAGGGCATAGTGCTGGAACACGAAACCCACCTGGCGATCGCGCACATGCTTGCTGGTAGAGTCTTCATTATTGAACAACACCCGGCCGGAATTCGCTGTTTCAAGCCCCGCTATCACCCGCAGCAATGTGGTTTTGCCTGAACCGGAAGGACCAAGCAAGGCAAGCAGCTCGCCAGGTTTGACAGTGAGATTGATATGATCAAGCGCAACGAAAGATCCGAATTGTTTGGAAAGATTGTTGATTTCAATACTCATGGTTAATTTCTCGCGGTTGATGTTGTTTTGCGATGCGGTGTTCCACAAAAGTTTTTACTGCCAGTGTGATCAAGGCGAGTAATGCCAGCAGCGAAGCGACAGCAAATGCGGCTGCAAAGCTGTATTCGTTATAGAGAATTTCGACATGCAGGGGCAAGGTATTGGTGCTGCCACGTATATGGCCTGAGACGATGGATACTGCGCCAAATTCTCCCATTGCACGCGCATTGCAAAGAATCGTGCCGTAGAGCAGCCCCCATTTGATGTTGGGAAGCGTGATCCGCCAGAGTGTTTGCCATCCGCTCGCACCCAGTATCACAGCAGCTTCTTCTTCCTCCGTACCCTGCGCTTGCATCAAGGGGATGAGTTCCCGCGCAATAAATGGAACCGTAACAAAAATTGTTGCTAACACAATACCTGGGACTGCAAAAATAATCTGAATGTCATGCTCTGCCAGCCACGGCCCCAGCCAGCCTTGCAATCCAAAAACCAGCACATAAATCAAGCCGGCAACGACAGGAGAAACAGAGAATGGTAGATCGATTAAAGTTATTAGAATATTTTTTCCTAGAAAATCAAATTTGGTAATTGCCCAAGCGGCAGCAACTCCGAATATCAGATTAAGAGGGACAGCAATTGCCGCGGCCGTTAGCGTCAGCCGCATTGCGGCTAATGCATCGGCCTCAGTAATGGCGGCATAAAAGACATCCGCTCCTTTCTTTAGGGCCTCGTAGAAAACGGCAACCAATGGCACGAAAAGAAATAATGATAAAAAGCACAGGACCAGTCCGATTAATAGCCAGCGTATCCAGGCTGATTCTTCGACAATCAGGGCTTTTCGCTGTTTACCAAGCGGTAAAATTTGCGTAAAGGTAGTCATGTTGACTCGTTACTCCCGATTTATGCCAAAGAGTTGCGACGGCGATTCCACCATTGCAACAAATTAATGATTAATAAGAGTGCAAAAGAAATAACCAACATCACGACTGCGATGGCAGTGGCGCCGGTGTAATCATATTGTTCCAGCTTGGTAATAATGAGTAATGGAGTGATTTCTGAAATCATCGGCATGTTGCCTGCAATAAAGATCACTGACCCGTATTCTCCAATGGCACGCGCGAAGGCAAGTGCAAAGCCAGTTGTCAGTGCGGGGAAAATCGTCGGAAAAATAATGCGTTGAAAAGTTTGTAAGCGCGTTGCACCCAGCATGGCGGCCGCTTCTTCCAGCTCCTGTTCAATATCTTCCAGTACAGGCTGAACGGTGCGAACGACGAACGGTAAGCCAATGAATGTCAACGCGACAAATACACCTAAGGGGGTGTAGGCGATCTTTACACCCAGTGGCTCCAAGTATTGACCAATCCAGCCGTTACCCGCATAAATTGCAGTGAGCGTGATGCCTGCCACAGCAGTCGGCAGGGCAAAGGGAAGATCGATCAATGCATCAACAAAGCGTTTACCCGGAAATTGATAACGTACCAAAACCCAGGCTACCAGCAATCCAAATATTGCGTTAAGAAGCGCCGCTGCGAATGAGGCCCCGAATGTTAGGCGATATGATGCGACAACCCGAGGCGCGGTCACTGTTGCCCAGAACTCTGGCCAGCTAAGTTCAGCCGTTTGAATAAACGTTGCTGAGAGCGGAATCAAAACAATCAGGCTTAGATAAAGAAGGGTGAATCCAAGCGCCAGATTAAAACCTGGCAAGACACTATATTGCTTGAAGGTACTCAAAGCCTAGACTCCTATTAATAATGTGTAGCAACTGGCCTAAAGGATTGTGGGTTGGGCAGTACAGGGGGGGCGGTTTTGCAGGATCAAATCTGGTTACAGATCTGCATTGTCCAATTTCAATTCTCATAAATCTTGTCGAATAAGCCGCCATCATTGAAATGAATTTTTTGTGTTGCTTGCCAGCTACCAAATATTTCATCCACGGTGATCAGGTTTATTTTTGGAAACTGGTAAGCGTATTTGGCCGCTACTTCCGGGTCGCTGGGGCGGTAGAAATGGCGCGCGGCAATTTCCTGGCCCTGCTCGGTGTAGAGGTACTCAAGATAGGCTTGTGCAACATCTCTTGTGCCGTGTTTGTCAACATTTCTATCAATAAGCGTTACCGGTGGTTCGGCAAGAATGCTGATTGACGGGAGGATGGTTTCAAACTTGTCCGGGCCGTATTCCTTGATCGCCAGAAACGCTTCATTTTCCCAGGAGATGAAGACATCCCCGATTCCTCGCTCAGCAAAAGTAGTGGTAGAGCCGCGTGCGCCGGAATCAAGTACCGGGACGTTTTTATAGAGTTTTGCCAGAAAATCGCGAACCTTGGTTTCATCGCCGTCAAACTTCTTTAGCGCGAAGGCCCATGCGGCCAGATAATTCCAGCGCGCACCGCCTGATGTTTTTGGATTGGGCGTGATGACGGCAACGCCGGGTTTGACCAAATCATCCCAGTCTTTAATACTTTTTGGGTTCCCTTTACGGACCATAAAAACAATGGTCGAGGTGTAGGGGGCGCTGTTATGAGGTAAGCGCTGTTGCCAATCCTTAGGAATCAGGCCGGATCGTTGGCTTATCTCATCGATGTCGTAGGCAAGTGCCAGGGTGATTACATCGGCAGGCACACCATCAATGACAGCCCGTGCTTGTTTGCCGGCCCCTCCATGCGATTGCTTAATGGAGACTTTTTCTCCAGTTTTATTTTGCCAATATTGGATGAACGCTTGATTGAATGCCTGATACAACTCACGGGTTGGATCATAAGAAACATTGAGAATGCTTCTATCGGCCAGTGCGTGGTGACTGATTAGAAGGCTGGATGCAACGAATCCAGCAGATAGCCAGATACCGAATTTCATAAGAATGCCTTTCATGAGAAATGGATATTAGTTAAAAGCGCTCAGGGTTACTTCAATATAGAAAAAATTAGTGCCAGCAGTGGTTTCCCCCAATTGGGCAAGCTGCCGTTTTTTGACAAATTCACCGTTGAACCAGTGTGAATAACCTACGGTGGTACTGACATGCGGCATCAATTTATAGATCGCCCGGAAATCAATAGCGTGCCCGAGAAAGTCACCGCTGTTGCCGGTTCGGTCACGATTACCGCCACTGCCGTTGAGTAGATTGTTGAAACGATCGGTGTTACTGGCTAACCAGAACCAGTCATAGCCACCGTCAATTTTTAGATCTTTATGTGGTTCAAACTCAACCCTGATTTTGGGTGCTTTAATGTTTTCCATCACAAGGTAGTCATTCGCTGACCAGGGACGCGCAAACCCGAAGAATCGTTCAAAACGATTATTCAGATTATCGTCAGGATTGCGATCGCCACTCACAAAGCCATAAAAGGCACTTAATCGTGGCTTCCAGCTTAACTGCTGAAAAGTGTAGCCAAACTCGAGCAAATAAGACCAAGCTGTTTTTTTCTGTCCGTTATCACGCCCAAATTGATAGATTGCGCCCAGGTCGAAGTCTATGCGGGTGTTGGGCAATACCCCGTAAGCGCGTATGGCAGGAGAATGAATCTCTTTTTTTGCCACTGTGCCACCCTGATCATCTTGCACGAGCCCCATGTAGTATGGCTGAAGCGTGACTATATCGGACCATTTACGCCAATGACCGACTGCACCGTAAAACCACAGATTTTTGTTGCGGCGGTCAAATTTGTCTAAAAGTCTTACCGGTTGCATGGCCCATGTATCGATTTCCCAGTCGTTAGCTTCCTGGCCAAAAGTAACGCGAAAACCTTCGAAGTTATTGGTGGTGTTCCGCCACTGGTTGTTGGCCAACAGACGCCGGTCTACTGCTTCCCAGGCCATACGGCCGCCCCGGATTCTGATGGGGCGATGATTTCCCAAATCATCTTGCCCTAATGCTTCCTTGAAATAGAGTTCGCCATAAGTTTGAATCAATTCGCATGCATTCCAGTCCCGATTGTCTTTTGGAAACCTGCCGTTATAACGGCGTGCATCCTCGAATTCGACCACGAGCCGCAAGGGGTCTAGAATTTCTCTGATGCCAACATAGGCCCGGGCTCTCAGCAAAACAGGATGATCGGTGGTAATCCGGTTGCGGCGTATATCGTTGTGACGTAATTCATGCCGAACGCGATAATCGAGGCCAAGGTCCAACCAGTAAAGATCCTTGAAGGCGTCAATACCGGTTTTTGCCAGATTGCGCGCGTAGCGAGGTGGATCGGATTCAGGGTGAGTACCATAGCTGCGGGCGCGTTGGTAGAATGTCGAAGGTTTATCGTTTGATATGGAGTTGCTATCAGCAGGTGGCGCGTAAGCAATAATTGCTGCATAGTCAGTATCCATTACATTATTTTGAGCAACTTGTGACATTTTTAATTGAGTTGTTTGACCAGTCATCCTGATTGCAATAGTGTTTTCTTCTGCCTGAGCGATACTGATGGATAAAAAATAGCCAATCAGTAATAACCAGATAAATCTGGCATGTTTCATTTGTTACCCCTTTAGTGAAGGAAAGTACTTCCGGTTTTCCGGTCAGGTCATTTCCGTTGTGATGACCTTTCTCCTCCAGCTATCTGGTCGGGGTAAAACTCAAATTTCTCCAAGCATGATTAAGCGCAATTGAGTTTGTTGATCTGTCATTCGATTTATTGATTAACCTGGGTGGCCGATACGAATTTTTTCTCGACATTCGATTTGTACGACTCTCCCATCATGGATAATGATTTCAATCGATCCATACTGGATGTTATGAATAGCGCGCAAAATTTCCTGCTCAATCTCTATAGGAGTATGTTTCTGTTTTGTTGAAGCAATGCCGATAGTCATGATGTTTGAAACGAATATTTATCGAGTTGCGACAAAGTATCAGTTTCTTTTTATTGTATGAAACAATAAAAATTCATTTCGTTATCAGAATTAAATATAAACACCCGTGATTGAATTTGATGGATTGGTAAAACCGGGAGTCAATGTGTTTGATTAGACCGGGTTGGTGTAGAGCAAGTGATGAAAGATGGGTGAGTAGTGCGCTGTTTGATTGCAGTCTTTAGTATTTCTTGGCTGCTTGCTTATACAGGGAGGAAGAATGACGTGTATTGCTGATTTTCAGAGATGATTGTGGAGTGAATTCATTTGTTTTTCCAGGTGCCAAGCAGCGCGCCACGGGTGACCAAGTCATGCAGCAACTGGCTGCCGGCGTCCAGAACGAGCTGAGGGTTGGGGTGATTGATTTCCGTTGCAATTTGCCTGAGCGCTGCCTGGCCGGTTGGTTGTTCGGCTTGAATCAGCTCCAGTAAGCGCGCGGTGACCGGATTGAGTGTGGTGAAATGCACTGCGTCTTCGGAATCACGGTACAGCAGGTAACAGTGCATGTGTTGGTCGGGGGCAGCGGGTTTGAAACGGGGGCCGATACGGTGTACCGGGTAGGCATAGCAGGCAAGCCGGGAACCGGGATGGAGAGCCGGACGCCCTGTCAGCAAATCGCCATCGGGATCGATTTGTGTCGGATCGGGCTCTGCCTCGGCGATCGAGACAGCCAGCTCCAGCCACTCATAGTGCATCAACTGAATAAGAAAAGGCAGCGCGGTAAAGTCGGATGCGGCGATACCAGCCTCCATCCAGTCGAGAAATGCCTTGGGAATATCCCGAAACAAGGGCGAATGACAGTGGTGTTCATGAAAGAAACGGCGCGTTGTCCGTTTCCAGGCGCGTGTGCCCAGCAGTTTGCGGGTGACCGGATAACAGGCGAGTAAAAAACTTTCTAGGTTGTTGAACAATAATTGTTCATAGACGCGCATGCGGCGCGCTGTCGCACCGGGCGGGCGGGGCGCGTTGCGTGGATCGCGGATCCGGGCTGCGAAAACCCGCTGATAACCGGCGTGGTCAAGGATTTCAAGCTGCATGGCCGACTTTTGCCGCATGGGACTGCAATTTCCGGATTCTTTCAATTTCAGGCAACAAATCGGCAAGCGGGGGGATGTTGAAATCGCGTTCCAGCAGCGTGGGCCGCTTGCCTTTGCAGGCATAGGTGTATTCGAGCATCGACCATACGGGATCGATGACCGGCGCGCCATGGGTGTCGATGATGAGATCATCGGCCTCGTGGTAATGCCCGGCCACATGCAGATAGACGATGCGCGCCGAGGGCATGGCATCGATGAAAGCATGCGGATCATAGCGATGGTTGATGGCGTTTACATAGACGTTGTTGACATCCAGGTGGAGATCGCAATCGGCCTCGTCGAGTACCGCGCGGATGAAATCCTGCTCGCTCAACTCGGCTATCGATGGTGCAACATAATAGGACGCATTTTCTATTGCGATACGCCGTTCGAGAATATTTTGTGTTTGGCGGATCCGGGTCGCGACATGGTGGACCGCATCGCTCGTGAAGGGTATGGGCAACAGATCATATAAATGTCCGTCATCACCGCACCAGGACAGGTGCTCAGTAAACAATTCGATTTCGTATTGATCCAGAAAGCGTTTCACGCGTTTCAGAAACGCTACGTCCAGTGGTGCGAGCCCGCCCAGATTGAGGGAAAGTCCGTGAACCACAATGGGGCGCTGCGCTGCGATAGCTTCGAGATCACGGCGCCGCCGTCCTCCCATTTCCAGCCAGTTTTCTGGGGCCAGCTCAAAAAAATCGATGGCGTCCGGGATACCGGTCCTGAGACCGGAAACATGCTCCCGTCTCAGACCGAGGCCCGCGCCATGCAGAGATAGCGCATGCATGATCGCACTCCGGCTGGATTATTTATTACCGCCGCATTTGCCCTCGCCACATTTACCTTCTCCGCATTTGCCTTCTTTGGCTTTCTTGGCGCTGTCATCCTTGGCTTTGTCGCCGCCGCATTGACCTTCCTTGGCTTTTTTGCTGTCCTTGGCACCGCCACACTTGCCTTCCCCGCATTTGCCTTCGCCGCATTTTCCTTCCGCACCCTTGGTGGACGCCTCGGCTACGTTATAGCCCTGGGACAGGGATTGCATTTCGAAAGGGTTATCCGTGGCATGGGCGAGACCCATGGTGCCGAGTGCGGTGGTGAGTGCGATAGCCAGTGGGGTGTTGGATTTTTTCATTGATTTCTCCTTTTGATTACCAGTCTAAAAAATAAGTGTCGCTGCCCGTCTGTAACCATCGGGTGATAGCCGACACCAGCTTTGCAACAGAACTTATAGCATAAAGCAATCAGTCTGGACTATGCTAGCGGACTTGTCCAGTAGGTGTAGGTGTAGGTGTAGGTGTAGGTGTAGGACCCATGTTTGCAGATTCAGGTTGCAACCGTGGCATTTCAGAATGATTGTATGACGAAGCGGAATTGATTCGCTATGTTGTCAAATGTGAATAATCCTGAAAATCTCTTTCAAGCAGATATAATACCGTCACAATCAAATTCGATAAAGATGATACCAATCAGACCTCGTTCGATGAGCCAGCGTTACTTAGAGTCCTATTGAAAGAGGGGCGGATCACATGCCATGACTCGATCCGGCAATCTGCTTATATAGACAACTACCAGGAAACTAATGCTTGCAACACTAATACAAAACGAAGCTTCATTTGATGAATCCATTCCAATCACGCATCTCCTGATAGTCCTGCCCAAGCTCGACAAGATTCCCGGCAAATATCGATTACCGGGTGAGCAAATGCTCAGCGATGTGCTCCAGCGCCGTGCTTTGCCATTGAGCAGTCTCAGCGAGAAGCCGCTGACCGCCACGCTCCCGAATGGTGCACTCTGTACCTGGGTCATGGTGGATCCCGATAAATCCCATTTTGAACAACAGACCTGCATCCGCCAGGCATTGCAGCCCCTGCTGGAGGAGAGTCCGGTGGAAATCAGCCTCGCGGTCTACGGCAGTATGCTGCAAAAACGGCATCTGGCCGGACTGGCTGTTTACATCGCCTGGATCAACGGTGCCGTCTTGCCGGTGCGCAAGCGCAAGGCTGACCGTAAATCTTTGGAAAAAATTACGCTCTATGGCTTCGAGGATCCGGATGGATTCTCTTTGCTGCGGGCGCAGGCGGAAGGTAACTTCCTCGCCAGAGGGCTGACCGTATTGCCCCCGAATGAGCTGACGCCCAGAACCTATCGCGAGCAGATCAAAAAACTTGCCGCCAACGAGAATTGGCAATATGCAGAATATGATCTGACGCAATTGAAGGAAATGGGTGCTGGTGCATTTGTGGCGGTGGCGCAAGGCAGTCAAACCAAGGATGCTGCCATCGTGCATTTGCGCAGGCAGGTGAATGGCGGGCAAAAGGACCGGACCATCGCGCTGGTGGGCAAGGGTATTTGTTTCGATACCGGTGGACATAACCTGAAACCCGCACGCTATATGTATGGCATGCATGGAGACATGAATGGCTCCGCTGTCGCGCTGGGCGTGCTGCTGGCGGCTACTCGGGCCAACTTGCCGATTAATATCGATTGCTGGCTGGCGATTGCCCAGAACAATATCGGTCCTGATGCGTTCAAGCAAAACGATGTGGTCACCGCTTTGAATGGGATGACAGTCGAAATCGTTCATACTGATGCCGAGGGCCGTCTGATTCTGGCGGATACGCTGGCGCTGGCTGCCAAGGAAAATCCGGATCTGATTATCGATTACGCCACCCTGACGGGTAGTATGATTACGGCACTGGGTACGCGCTACAGTGGGGTTTTCACGAACCGCGATTATCTGGCGCAAAATGCAGTGGCCATCGGCAAATCTAGCGGTGAGCGTGTTTGTGTTTTTCCGGTGGATGAGGATTATAAAGCCGACCTCGAGAGCAAAATCGCTGATATCAAGCAATGCCTGATAGAAAGTGATGCCGATCATATTCTGGCTGCATGTTTTTTGCGGCATTTCGTCAATGGCATGCCCTGGTTGCATATGGACCTCTCGGCTTGTCATCACAAAGACGGGCTGGGGGCAGTGGGTACAGAAGTTACCGGTTTCGGTGTCATTTGGTCCATTCATTTCCTGCAGGAAATTCTCAAGATCATGAACAAGGAAGTCGGTAAAACTCGTTGACTGGTTGGGTAACCTGGAAATTGCGGGATGTTTGGAAATTACTGGCTGTTAGCGATCATGCAGCGCAGCTGGTGCGTGCCAGCGCACAAGGTTGTTGCCTGAAGTGCCTTGGTACCAAAATTTAATTCGTGATGGATATAATAAACGGCCAGCCGGGGTTCCCGGGTTAAATGCCAGTCTGCTAATTTTTGGAGCCGCTGCGATGAAAGAGGAAATAAAAGAACGGTTGCGGAGAACCGAAACCTGGATGCGAGCATTCTTTATGCTGCTTTTTGTTTTTCTCCAGGGAATAGTGAAATTCCTGGTTCTGATGGTGGCAGTCTTTCAATTCGGGTGTGTGGCACTGACTGGCCATACCAATGCACAGTTGCTGCGACTGGGCCGTCAGCTGGCAGCATATGCCTATCAGATCATCTCATTCTTGACATTCAATACTGAGCAGCGTCCATTCCCTTTTTCTGCCTGGCCGAGTGAAACAGAAGCGCCGCGCGAGCATGTTAATCAGGAGCGAACGGACTGATTGATTGCCGGTCCTGTTGCGGGGAGAAATTCAAAAAGTTTAGGGTGCCTCCAAAAATCCATATTTCGTCACAATACGTCGTTGTTCACAAAAAACGTCTCCTGACATATCCATCATATGCTGCGTCAACATTTTTTGTTCTCGCCTCGTCTTGCTTAAAACTCTGAATTTTTAGAGGTGCCCTAAATGGCGTCCATAAATAAAAATGATCAGAATCAGCAAGGTGACGAGCCATCCCAGCACATAGATGACCGAAGCGCGTCTGGCTTTTTCTTTTTCGAACCAGATGCGTGGCCGGATCCCTTTAACGAAGAAAACAATCCGGCTTGCCAGGTTGACACTTACAATATTGACTGCCAGCAGCAGGCCGGCGCCAATCGCAAGCTCGGATGCGCCCCGCTCCAGCATCAATCCTAGCGTTGCGGCAGGCGGGAGCAGGGCCACGGCAACCATCACCCCGACCAGCACACTTGACAGACTGGTCGTCAAAGAGAGGGCCGCCGCAGCGCCGGAAGCAAGTGCCAGCACAACCGAATCTAGACCGGGTTCGGTGCGTGACAGCAGTTCATGGCTGGTTAAATCGGCGGGATAAAGCACTCCCAAACCCGCAGACAATACCACCACCAATAGAATGCCGGCAAATAGCGTGCGCGCTGATTTTTGTATCAGGCTGATGTCACCCAGGGCGGTTCCGAGACTTAGGGCTAAATTGGGGCCAAGCAACGGCGCGATCACCATGGCGCCGATCACGACTGCGACATTGTTCTCGATCAGTCCTATCCCGGCAACCAGTGTTGACAGGATGACCAGGACGACAAAATTAAAATCGAGCCGTGCGCTTCTCTCAACATCCTGATAGATCGCCTCGCGGGCGGCTGTGGCCGAGCCTTCCTGTTTGCGCCTCTCTTCATCCGGTTGGGGCAGAATGGACTCGACGGACAAGACGATAATCTTGGCGGTGGGCTGAGCACCCAGAATGCTTTGCAGTGTATCCAGCACGGACTGAAGCTTGTCATCACTGACCAGTATGCGCATCGATTGCATGTCATCCTCACCGGTGACACCCAGCCGGAAATCCTGCGCATGGGCTTTCTCTGCGATCGCGGCGACGGTATCCGCATTGCCTTCATTGGCGATGACTTCGATATATTTCATTGTGGCAGTTGTTTTTTTAGTAATTGGGAGCGAATCCTGGATTCCCCGGTCAGGCTGCCTTGTGCTGGGATGACCGCACACTGCAGTCCGCTTGGCTGAGGAAAACAGGTTGAATATTACTGGGAGTGCCGGAATGCACGCAATGTATAGCATTTTGGCACATGCTTCTCAACCCTGCTTGGCAGGGCGTAATCAAGGAATCAATAAAATCAATAAAATCAATGGGGACGGACTTGATTGATTCTGGCTTTCCGTCGATAATCTTCCGATTTACGATCTCCTTCCCTTGGCGCGGGGGGGGGCTCGTCGCTGCAGTTGCCGCTCTATTCTGACCCTGAATTGATCACTGCTTAGCACCAGGCCCTATTGATTGCCGAGCGCATTTCATCAAGCATTTTTTTGCAAGCTGCATCTCAGGTACCTTGCCGTTGTTCATCCGTTTTGCGCAACCGGCTTTATTCCCGTTGCGACGTGACAACAGTTCGCTGTCGATCAGCGTGGCTTTATAACGCCATTCCCATAAGGTCCCGTTCCGTTTGTAACAATAGTTGAAATACTGAATATAATGTCAGCCCAACCGCTGCATCAGTTTGCCGATGCCATCCTCGGTATGCGGCGTCACCAGCAAATGCAGATGAATGGTCATCAGAATATAGGCATGGATATCGCCGCCGTGTTTTTCCCCAGCTGCCTGAAGCCTTTGCAGAAAGAACCGGTAACCCTCGTCCGCGCAAAAGATTTCCTGGCGATTATTGCCACGCTGGATCACATGTTGCGGCTGACCGGAAATAACAAAACGGGGTAGGCGTGCCATTGATTTGTTGCCTATCTACCCAAAGAGCCTATAGCCTATCTTGGCAATTTTGTAAAAACAATCGAATCTGACCCCTTTGATCTGCTGATCCACAGACGTAGTCTCTAGCCAGTCAGAATCGGCAGGATCTGCTTTTTCCGTGAGACAATTCCGGGTAGCGTCACGGTATTTGCGTCTGTTGATACGGAAAACGAAGTGGATATGATTCGTTTTGTCCGGTCGTTGTAAGTGAGTACAGTGGCTTCCCCTTTTAGGATATCAACTATGAAGAATAGAACGTCGTCTACGTCTGACTCATTTTCTACACAGTCGGTAATCGCTTCAATGATACCTGTCTGTCGGGCTAATACCGTGTCGGGAGTGGTGGTCTCTAGCACTGATACCCGGATGTTGGTATCTCCGACGGCGTACTTCTTACTATCCATCATAATCAGTTCTTTATCAGAAAAACCGGAGATGTCGGACTTGGCTTTAAATAACTTATCGGCTAAATCGTCGATCGAGACCTTGAGGGCGTTAGCGAGAGTCCGAGCGACCTCCTGATCATGGGAGGTGGTGGTGGGAGAGCGAAAGGCCAGGGCGTCAGAGAGGATGGCGGACAGCATCAATCCGACTATGGAGTGAGGAAGGTCATTGACGGGGAGGTCCATAAGGTCGTAGATGATGGTAGCAGTACTCGCGAGGGGACGGATGGTGACACGGGGCGGCGTTTTGGTGGTCAGCCCGCCGATTAGCTTGTGGTGGTCGATAATTTCGACGATTGTTATATCACTAATATTTTCGGGTAGTTCTTGTGGGTTGTTGGTATCTACGATGGCAACCTGATCTTGTTCGGTGAGATCTGGAAGAAAGGATGGAGTCGAGACGTCGAAGCGTTCCAGAACAAATCGTGTCTCGCTGTTAAGCTCCCCCAGTATAAAGGGAGAGGCCTCCTGGCCACGTATTTCTTGTAGATACCATGCCCACACAATAGCGGAGCTAACGGTGTCGGTGTCGGGTGATAGGTGTCCAAAGACTTTCAACATAGGCATACGTTACACGTTATAGAACGTACTGATAATAGTATCGTAGAAAGGTGGTTTGATGAAGTGTTGATTATTGAGAACCGGATTATATCTTGTCTGCCGATGCGTTATACACGCAGCAAAGCTCACATAGGGGTCA
>NZ_JBEUDO010000109.1:0-3147 GCF_050584665.1 Nitrosomonas sp. ANs5 | reverse complement strand
TAACTGAGGAACAGAATCCAACGCTCATGATCTCTCTATTCTGCAATTCAACGCATATGCCGGTATCCGTACTTGTTTTTTGAGTCGATGTTCGGAATTCATTCAGTGTGGAAACTGTCGTAGCTGCACGTAGTTTTTAGACACTAGTTTGGTAGGTGCTTATGTCAGCTTTGTACAGAGATTAGTGGGAGTTAAGGTGCGTTCTCGTAAAAATAGTTAACTGTCGCCCTGGATTGCGAACTGGTGAAGCTTCAGCCACCTTTGCGTTATCAGTTTAATCAACAGGGCTTAATATCGTGGCACCAGTAGAAAAAGATATCGAGCAATGGAAACAAAAACTCAGTTTATCGGAACGGCTAAGTTGGTTGTTGGATGCCAGGCTAAAATTGTCAGTTAAGGTTGTAAGAGTCTGTCTTAACGCTTCACTCTGTAGGGCGTGCCAGAAAGCCATTAAATATAACCAATAAGCGGTGATGATGATGATGATGGCCATTTGGTAACGAAGCCCTACTAAGGACTTTGCTGTGGCATAGCGACAGCAGTAGTCACTATGCATCAGAGAACCACCGGGCGCTATTGAAACAGCATGAACACCCGGCAGAACATGAGTTGCGTAGGTAGCTGCTAGGATACGGTGTCGAAAAATTGTTTCCCTATCCTGAAACCAGAGCTGTTACATCGTCAGATCTATCAAACACGAGATGAAGCTAAACTAGCAGTGTTTGAGTATATTGAGGTCCCCTTTTACAACCGCGAGCGACTGCATTCAGCTAATGGCTATTTATCGCCACTAGATTTCGAATTGCAGCACAAAGCTGCTTAAATGTTGCTTCCACACTTTTGTGGACACTGAAGTGGTATCGCAAAACTGGACAGGTTGTTAAGCTCTGTTATGGACACTATAGAGGATCATAATCATGAGCAAGAAACGCACACAATATTCCAGTGAATTCAAAGCAAAAGTTGCGCTAGCTGCGATACGGGGAGATGAAACCATTCCCCAACTTGCCGCACGTTATGGGATACATCCCACACAGATCAATAGCTGGAAACGGCAACTCATTGAACAGGCATCTGAGTTGTTCTCCAGAAATACCGGTGCTAGCAAAGAGAACGGACAAACCACAGATGATTTACACCGTGTTATCGGGCAACTGACGGTGGAACGCGATTTTTTAGTCAGAAAGCTCGATCATTAAGCACGGCGGAACGCAAAATGATGATTGAGCCCCATGACAAACTGAGTCATGTTCGCCAATGCTACTTACTGGGCGTGGCACGCTCGACTTATTATTATCAGCCTCAACCGGCAAGTAATGTTGACTTGGTTTTGCTACGAAAGATGGACGAGCAATACCTGAAAACACCACAATATGGTTCACGCAGCTACGCTACGTGGTTTTTGCGTCAGGGAATACTGATTGGTCGCAGGAAAGCAGCATCCATGATGAAAACTCTGGGTATTATCAGCACGGCGCCAAAGCCCAGAACCAGTATTCCAGGCAAGCAACACAAAATATATCCTTACCTGCTCAAAGGTAAGATAATAAACCAGCCCAATCAAGTCTGGGCCGCTGACATTACCTATGTGCCGATGGAGAAAGGCTTTGGTTATCTAGTTGCCATCATGGACTGGCATTCCCGTAAAGTGCTGAGCTGGCGCTTATCCAATACGATGGATGCTGATTTCTGCATTCAGGCTTTGGAGGCTGCCATTCAAGATCACGGCTGTCCGCAGATATTCAATACCGATCAGGGTGCTCAGTTCACCAGTGAAGCATGGATAACTGTTTTGAAGAATCACGATATCCAGGTCAGCATGGATGGAAAGGGTTGTTACCATGATAATATTTTTGTTGAACGGCTATGGCGTACAGTAAAGTATGAACTCTTATACACTAGGGCATTTAGTGACTTAAAGGAGGTAAGGAAAGGTTTGACTCAGTGGTTTGACTGGTACAATCAGGAGCGTTTTCATCAAGGTCTTGATAACCAAACTCCCAATGAAGTTTATTATCAATATCAAGCAATTCATCAGGCTGCCTGAGCTTGATTAACTACCCATATCAGAGCTTAATTCTACTCTCAGGTTGTTCAGTTCATGGGAGCCACTTCACACAACATTTAAGCATAGGGTAGGAGTTTTAAACAGCTTCTAAGAGGCACCATTGACAAGCATAGCCGTAGAACAAATTAATTTAAGTATTTAATCATAAACACTAAGGAGAAATATCATGGGTATAGAAGTCGGTGGCTTTTTTGGTTTAATTTTGCTGGTCTTAAATGTATGGGCAATTATTAAGATTGTTCAGAGCTTAGCGAGCACGGGCACCAAAGTGCTATGGGTGGTTATAATTCTGTTGTTGCCTTTAGTTGGTCTGATTCTATGGCTAATCATGGGTCCTCGAGGTAATACAAGCGGTATATAATGAGATTTAGATAGGATTAATGCTGTCAAATTACGTTTAATATTACCTCTATTCTTTTGATAATAGATGTTGCTGGTGCTGATCCGATAAGCTGTATCAATCTCACCTGACAATCTGTAAGTCGCGCATGAATCGCCGTATTCCCGAGAAATTCATTCTCCATAAAGTCAAGGCGACCGAGTGGGAAGTCTCACAAAAATAATCGAAAATCAAGCGGCTATTACGATAGATTCAGTGGCCAATATGGATTTTCTCAATTCGCTACCTGACACTTTTGCGCCGCAGCGGTCGGTCAGGAGAAGAATCGGTCATCGCGCAGTTGTCGAGGGCTCAAGCTGCTTCCGCCCGCTGGGGGAGGAGTTGTTCAATCCAGCGAAATTGAATGTAGGGAGGACGGCGGAAGATGTCAAGATAACAGTCGGGAAGTCGCTGTATAACGTTGCGCAGTTCGGCCCGCTCTCGGTCGGTGATAACGGTTTTGGCCCCGGCGTGCGGTTCTTGCGGCTAGGGCGTGTCATCAGTTGAGCCATATGACGGAAGCGGCGAGATAGGTGGCACCGAGGAAGTTATGGGCCCGTTTATCATATCTGGTGGCTATGGCACGGTATTGTTTGAGTTTTTCAAAGAAATTTTCGATTAGATGCCGCGCCTGATACAAGTCTTTATCATATTGGCGTTGTTTCTTGCGGTTTGATTTAGGTGGGATCACAGTCTTGAT
>NZ_JBEUDO010000108.1:0-3363 GCF_050584665.1 Nitrosomonas sp. ANs5 | reverse complement strand
GATCGCACATCATCAGTTGAGCTGATCGGTACGCATGAAATGATAGCAAGTATGCTTGGTGTGCGGCGTGAAGGCATCAGCGAGGCTGCCTGCAGATTGCAGCACGCTGGCATCATCCGTTACCGCCGTGGGCGTGTCACAGTGTTGGATAGATCTCGCCTGGAGGCAAAAGTTACCAAAGATTATCAGTTGGTTAAGGAAGAATATGCCAGGCTGATTCCCGGTGTGAGTAAATTATGATGGAAGCTATCCTCTTCGTTTGTGCTGGTCATCATTTATTTGTTGTACAACTAAGAATATCATGAGCAAATTGGTTTTGTCCTGAGCTGTTTGTACTGACGGGGTCGGGCGATAGGCAGGATAGTGCAAGGATTTCCCACAGCTGATTCAGCCTAAGTATGACGCATTCTTGGCTGACCATTAAACTGAAGGAGAGACACAAATGAATATTTTAAAAACATTCCTGATTAGTTACCTGACTCAGAAACCCTCAATATACTGAGTAGCAGAGGTTTTGTCGTTGCGGCGGCGCGCAGCAATCGCGGCACCATGGCAGCCAAATCAAAACGGCGATTGAAGCGATAGGAGAATTCTGCAAGATAGCGTTGTGCGTACTTGGCGTGATTGAATGCATGGTATGTTCCGCTGAGCGCAGTCTTGAGATTGCCAAGGAGCGTATTGACCCAGCGAAACTCGGCACGCTGCACAGCAGATTTGCCACTTCCCACAATATGGCGCTCATGCTGCGCGGCTGTATGCGTAACAGCCCCGAAACACCCCAAACCATCAGATACGACTCGTGCGGTAGATGACAGACATTCAGCCGACCACCGTTTGAGCGCTTCAAATGTAAAACCCGCTACGGGAGTCAAGCGCATATAAAGTGGCTTGCCTTCGCTGTTTGTTTGTATCGCCGCGACAAATGGCGTCTTACTTGCAGCGCCCCGGCCGCGCTTTCCCGGCCTTTCACCTCCCAGATAAGCATCATCGACCTCCACGCGTCCATCCAAACGGCGTTGCTCTTCGCGCAGCAGCATGGTCTGTAACAGTTTATGCTTGATCGACCATGCCGTTTTGTAACTTACTCCCAGCTGGCGTTTGAGTTCCAATGCACTGACCGCATTCTTGCTTTGCGTCATCAAGTAAATGGCCAAAAACCAGGTCTTTAGCGGCAATTTGGTATTCTCAAATACGGTGCCGACAATTGAAGAACATTGATAGCCGCAATCCAGGCATTCCCATAGCTTGCGACCGTTATGGGTACAGGAATATCGCTCTCCATCGCAGCGCAGGCATCCCCAGCCATGTGACCACCTCGCAGCAAACAATGCTGCTTCGCATTGTGCTTCCGTGCCATATTGACGCAGAAATTCATGCAGTGACAGGGCCTGCCTGAAACTGAATTTTATTCATCGCCATTGTTATCCTCCTTTGATCTTGCTATGTTTCTTCGTAACTTGTAGATCTTACAAGATTTCTGAGAGAAGTAACTAATCAGGAAAAAATTTATAGTCATAGCAATTTCGATGATTTTGATTGCTGGACTACCCGCATGCGAAAAAAAGAACTCAGCAGAAGCAGTAGGTGAAAAAATTGATGATGCGGCCGAAAAAGCGGGTGATGCCCTCAATGAAAAGATCGACTAATAGAAGAAGTGTCAGAGTTTAGAGTGCACTGAATAAGTCGCTGTATACACTATATCAGCCGATGTTGGCCAGGTTTTCATCCGCGCCCACTAAGAAATGGTGACGAAGTTAGAGCTTCGCGGGTCCATACTGACTGTGCGTTTGATAAAGAATTTCTAAGATACATCCGTATAAAATATAAAAAAACCCCCGGCAAGCCGGAGGTAGATGATCTATTAAAACTTAGTTTCTAAATTTAAATTCAGGCGCTTGTTCTAATTGTTCCTTGGTAACATCAATTACAATTTTCTCATCTGGTTTATTAACTTGTAAGCTATCAAATGGCACGGCAACCGATTTTTCACCCATGCCGAGAAAACCGCCGACTGACACTATTGCATATGTAGCTTTATCTTTTTTACTCAATATCAAGTCATCAATGTCACCCAATTTCTTGCCATTCCTATCGACGACGTTAAAATCAAAAAGCGCTTTGGCGTTTATGTCGTACTCGATATTTGCTGCGCTGTGTTTGCCATCAGTACCACTTTCTACGGGACGCTCGTCTGTCTGATATTGGCGGTCACGGACATACTCATATTTAAATTCAGGTGCTTTTTCTAACTCTTGCTCAGAAAGACCAATGATAGCTTCTTCTTTTGCTTTGTTTATGTTCATGTCCTGAAATGGTACGGCAACCAATTTTCCACCAACGCCGAGCATACCTCCAACCGACACTATTGCATGAACGATTTTGTCTTTTTTGCTCAATATCAAGTCATCAACTTTGCCTAGCTTCTTGCCATCTTGACCGACGACATTCATATCCATAAGTTTTTTGGCGTTTATATCGTAAGCAACGTTGGTTGAGCCAAATTCAACTTTACCGCCATTACGAGAAGACTGGTCAGTGTCAGCCCGGGAAGGCCGGTCACTGCTTGTACCAGAATTAGTGTCTTTCTCCCAATCCTGCTGAGCTTGTGCAGTCACACAAGTTAATAAAAAGCTGAGACCAATCAGGTAAGTTAAGTTGGAAAGAAATTTACGATGTATCATGTTTCAACTCCTATTGATTAATTTATCGACACGCAATAAAGCGCTTCAAAAAATCACTAATTTAGTGGAGCCTTTAAAAGAACCGCAATTCACCTGTTAATTAATTGCTAATATAATTTAAAGCCTCATCACTAACAAATTTCCTAATCACAAGTGTTGTAGCAAGGATTCGTTAGCGATATTCATGAATTCGTCATCCCTCTGTAAGAGGAGAATGCATCCTAGCAGTAAGATCGAGCGGTATCTGTACGGAAGCACACGTAAAGCTAAAAAAAATTTATAGTTCATCATAAGGTTAAAGCCACCGGCTTTAAGCGGTCAGCTTTAGCTGCGAGAATACGTCACACAGGAGGTGTAACGTAGATTACAGATATGGAAATTATATGGTCTACCAGATTGAATACCTTTTATAATATGGGTAACGAAGTATAGATATAAGAGTTGCGGTAGGAATAGGAGT
This sequence comes from Nitrosomonas sp. ANs5, assembly GCF_050584665.1. Lineage (NCBI taxonomy): Bacteria > Pseudomonadati > Pseudomonadota > Betaproteobacteria > Nitrosomonadales > Nitrosomonadaceae > Nitrosomonas > Nitrosomonas sp. ANs5. The sequence goes on along the minus strand of NZ_JBEUDO010000108.1, from coordinate 222 downwards.
TACCCTGTTGTCAACGACAATTTAATTTTGACCCGCTTACTAATAAAAGCGGCAATTTAAATTTGCCCCACTCCTGGCTTTTTCACTGATTAGTTTGTTGTTGCTTCAGTGGCTGGTAAAACACCTGCTGTCCTTTTTCCTTTTAACCGGTAACTGTTACCACTGATCTGGACGATATGGGCATGGTGAAGCAATCTATCTAGCAATGCTGAGGTTAGCGTC
>NZ_JBEUDO010000107.1:0-3419 GCF_050584665.1 Nitrosomonas sp. ANs5 | reverse complement strand
AGCATGTAAGGCAAGGGCTTGGCCTCCTGGCCGAACAGGGTGTCGCGTTGCAGGGTGCGGCGCTGATCCGGGTTGGTGATTTGCCGGGAGAGGTGGTCGTAGGCTTCTACCAGAAAACCACCAGTGCCACAGGCCGGGTCGAGCATGGTCTCGCCAAGCCTGGGATCGGTCACCTGCACCATGAAGCGCACCACCGGGCGCGGAGTATAGAACTCGCCCGAGTCGCCGGCGGCGTCGCGCATTTCGCGCAGCATCGATTCGTACAGGTGCGAGAGCGTGTGGATCTCTTCGCTGCTGCTGAAGTGGATGCCGTTGATCTTGTTGATGATGTCGCGCAACAGGTAGCCGCTGACCATGCGGTTCTGCACCCCGCGAAACACGTTGGCGATGACCTCGCGCTGACTGCCTTTCTCCCCGCTGCCAGCCAAGCTCCGCAGATAGGCGAACAATCCGGCGCCGCGCGAGCCGTCGGCGCGATGGCATTCGTCCTGGTTGATGAAGGCCAGCAGTTCGTCGCCGGTGAGGCCATCTTCGCGCGCGGCCCAGTCGCGCCAGCGGTACGGCGCCTCGATGATGGCGTGGTAGGGCTTGCCGTCGAGTTCGGCCTCTTCTTCGTGCACGATTTCGAGGTCGTCGAGGAACTTGAGGAACATGACCCAGGTGAGCAGCGGCAAGCGGTCAACATCGCCATTCAGGCCCTTGTCCTTGCGCAGGATCTTGCGGGCGCTGCCGATCAATGCCGATAGGTTGTCGCGCGTGGTCAGCGGTGCCTTGGCGCGTTTGGCTCTGGGTTTTTTCTCCGTTGCGGCCATTCAGTGAGGTCTCGTCATTGGTACAGGGCCGTCTGCAGGCGAGAGACGGCTTCCTTGAAGGGTTTGATGCCACCGAAATGCCGGCTGGCGATCTCGGAGGGGTTGCCGTAGCGGTCGAAGGGTTGCACCTTCATCAGCTCGGACAAGGTGTTGAACTGAAGAATGCCGCGCTCGATATAGGAATCGAGCAGCAGCGCGAGGATTTCGCGGGCCGTATGGCTGTGCTGGCCGAACAGATCGTGCGCCGCCTTCCTGGCTTGTTCGGCGCGCTGGCGGCGGGTGAGCAGCGGCGCGTTCCATGCCAGATGGCAGAGCAAGTCGAAGGGGTCGGCGTCGGGCTGGCTGGCGCTGGCCGCCAGCTCTTCGAAGCTGATGCCGCGCTCGGTCAGCTCGCGCAGCACTTCGGCGCGAGTGTCGGGGTTGGCCCAGGCGGATTGCAGTGCATCGCGGGTCGGGTAGAGCGTGCGCACGGTGCGGCCTGAGTATTCGGTGTACTTGACCACCTGGAGCTTCTTGCCATCGGTATCGAGATCATAGACCAGATGGCCGATCACCTCGACGTCACCGCCGTCGATATAGTATTTACGGGGTTCGGCCGGCGGTTCGTTGATGAGCTCGCCAGTATTCGGGCCGATCTGCTCATCTGGTATCTCGTATCCCTCCAGTTGCTCATCGACCGGTACTTCGATTTCCGTATGTGTCGTGCTGATTTCTTCGCCCTTTTCATCGACGATCACTTCCTCGATGCGGGCGGGGTCACCGTCGAAATCCGGGTCGGCGAAGTGTCGCGTAGCCGTGCCGGTGAAGTCGATGATGTTGAAGTATTCCTTGCCGTAATCGAGCTTGAGCCGTGTGCCGCGCCCGATGATCTGCTTGAACTCGGCGCGGGAACCGACGACCCTTGCCAGCACCACGTTCTTGACCATCTCGGCGTCGATGCCAGTGGTCAGCAGCTGCGAGGTGGTCAGGATCACCGGCGTGGGTTTGTCGACATCCTGAAAGTGGGCGAGGTGGGTGAGGCCGATGGCGCCTTCGTCGGCAGTGACGCGGCAGACGTAGTCGGGGTATTGCTTGACCAGGTCGCTGTTGAGGTTGACCAGTTCCTGGCGCATTTCGGCCGCGTGTTCCTGATCGACACAAAACACGATGGTCTTGGCGAAGCGGTCGGTGCCCTTAAGGAAATCAGCGAGATGCCTGGCAATGGCCTGCGTGCGAGCCCGCAGTGCGACGATGCGCTCGAAATCCTTGGTCTGATATTCGTCGTCCGGCACGGGGCGGCCAAAGCGGTCGAGTTCGTCCTTGGACGGGCGCCAGCCGGCGGCATCCACGGTGGTGATGACGCGATGCACGCGGTATGGCGCGAGAAAGCCATCCTCGATGCCCTGGCGCAGGCTGTAGGTGTAGACCGGGTTGCCGAAGTACTCGTAGCTGTCGCGTGATTCCTCGCGCAGCGGTGTGGCTGTCATGCCGAACTGCACGGCGGGCGCGAAGTAGTCGAGCACCGCGCGCCAGTTGCTGTCGTCGCGGCTGGAGCCGCGATGGCATTCGTCAATGATGATCAAATCGAAAAAGTCCGGCCGGTATTGGCGGAATACGTCCTCGTTGGCGGTGGACAGCGCCTGATAGATGCCGAAATACATGTCCCGGCTCTGGCTCACGTCGCTACCGGTGATTTTGTGGCGGGCGTCGCCTAACGGCGCGAACATCTTGGCCATCGGGTCATCCACCAGAATGTTGCGGTCGGCCAGGAACAGGATCTTCGGACGGCGGTATTCCCCAGTACGGTTCCAACGGCTGTTCCACAATTTCCAGCAAAGCTGGAACGCCACGCAGGTCTTGCCGGTGCCGGTGGCCAGGGTGGCGAGGATGCGCTTCTGACCGAGCAGGATGGTCTCAATTACACGGTTAATCGCGATCTGTTGGTAGTAGCGCGGCACCTTGCCGGAGATCAGGTTGAACGGTTCGAGCAGGTGTGGCGTAGCCGGATCGGGCAGCGCGGTTGCCGCCATCAGGCGCTGCCAAAGCTCTGCGGGCGTGGCGAAGCGATTCACTTCACGCTCGGTGCCGGTGGTGTAGTCGATCTCGATGATGCGGTGGCCGTTGGTGGCATAGGCGAACTTGAGACCGAGGATTTCGGCATACGCCCTGGCCTGTTGCACGCCGGATTCCGCCGGCAGTCCCAGGTCCTTGGCTTCCACGACGGCCAGCGGATAGTCGCGCCGGTAATAGAGCAGGTAATCGGCACGTTTTTGCTTGCCACGCCGCACGCGGCCCCCGGCGACGATAATGCGACCATTGGTGAAGGTGCGCTGTTCGCCGATCACATGCGGCGCGCTGCCCCATCCGGCAGCAACCAGCTTGGGTGTGATCAGCTCCCGGCAGGTGTCGGCCTCGGTCATGATTTGTGCTGTCGCCGTCATCGATGTCTGCTCGGCGTGCTGCCAAAATCTGCAGAATGTACGGAAATTTGGGTTGGTATCATCGCAATTTTTTGTTTAATGGCCGCGCGCTTTACAGGAACTACGCTTGCCTGTTTTTAGTTTGCTGCTTATAACTGGGGGGCATTGTATCAATGCGGCGCAACGACACCAATGCTTGAAGACGCTG
>NZ_JBEUDO010000106.1:0-3430 GCF_050584665.1 Nitrosomonas sp. ANs5 | reverse complement strand
TGAGTGGTGATTGCACCACTACTTTGGCACTTTGATGCCGTTTTGGGTAGTGGGCGTCCATTCCATTACCTAGGTTCTGTTAATGTTTCATTTTAGGCACTTGACAAAGAGTAGAAAATTTGCATAATTCCAATCCAATCGGTAAATGTAAAACAAATATCGACAGTAGAGGTCGAGGATCAGCCATTAAACCTTTTGCAGGCCTTGTTCCAAGAACCGAAGGCCTTGAGTAGATTACACCATTCGAATCAAGTTGATTTCTGGAAGCAGATATTTCCTCAAAATATATGGCCAAAATTACACCCAAACAGGCTATGTATGTCAGTCTTGATCAGGATGTCTGGGGTCTTCTTTGCTGAAACCAGGTACAGGCTGTTTTCTTAATCGGATAGTGGGTGTCTCCGAGCAGAAGACACTATTCGCATCGGATAGACGCATTTGCATCTACTTGAGGTACCCGCGGAAGACAAGGATAGGCTGGAAAGCCAGCCGCATGGCGATTTCCATACCACGTATTCTTAGGTGGCACTTGTTTCGCAGAAAAGCCTACGATGGTATTCCCAATCACGGTCGGTTCGGGCACATCGCGCCAATGTACCAATCTACTGTTCCTACCTAGATCATCAATGATGGTGTTATTCTGAATCAATGTGCTGTCTTGTGGCCATTGATGGTAATTTGGTCCATTACCCCTTTGCTCCAGTCCGATACCAATCATATCGTTATTTGAAGTCTTTGCTCCCATCTGCAGAATATTGTTACGAATCACAGTAATGCCACCATTGGGAACGTCGATCAGTCGACTGTCAACCCCATCTAGAGAGGCAACAATGCTATTTTCAATTGTAGTTTTAGCAGCGCGACTCTTAATTTCATGCCCTTGCCCCTTTGATGACAAGAACTTACTACCCCGGATAATCAAGTGGTCAATATGGTTTGCGTATATGCCGTGCGCAGAGCCCCCATGACCCAATCTTTCAAACACACTATCTTCAACAATAATTGTGCTACCTGTGTTATTGCCGGCCAGAACTCCTTGCTGGCCATCATGGAAATACACTTTTTGCAAGGTAAGATTCTTTCCTTCCTGACGTATCGCTGCGCCATTGCCGCCACTAACAGCCATACCTGATACCTCTAGGCCTCGAATGAGGGTATTATTGCCTTTAATTACAAGTGTTGCCTTGCCACCGACGGTTGTATCCTTGAGATGTGCACCAGAAGCCTCAATAGTAATGTTATCAGCGGTGATAGTAGCGCCTTCTCTCCAGATTCCCGGTAAAATGGTAACGGCATCCCCGTGTCTTGCAGCATTAAAGGCATCCTGAATGCTGGTAAATTTCCGTTCGCCTATCGCAGCACGAGGAACATGAGGATCAAGTAAGGTTCCTGCTTCGGGCGGCGCAGCTTTATAAAGCCAGACATTGCCTCTAGAATGGCCGTAAGCTGCAAAAACATTTACTTCGGATAGATAAATGAACTTTCCAAAGCTGCCATTAGACATGGCTTGATCAGAAGGGGGAGATTTTCTTGTTGGAAAAGAACGAAATTTCTTATCGCTAAAATCCCACGTCCAGATTGTTTTACTACCATCCCAGAACACAAATCGATCATATACCGAATCGTACGCCACCCCTTTATTGAATAAATGGGGGATATCTTGTGGCCACCTCTCTACAAGGACAATCCGACCTGTTCCATCTGTTGCAGTGATTGCCCGATTCATGCCGGCTCCACGGTCTATCACGTATATTTTCTCGTCCTTTGCTGTCAGAATATTTGCAGTGGTCATATGATCACCAAAATATCCGTAATTCACATCTCTGGCAGATCCATCAGTTGAATATTCTCTCTGATATCCTTTTTGGCCAAATCCAAAAAATCCCCAAAGAACATCTCTCTTGGGCTGAATAATTAAATGAGTCGGAGCTGGCAGGCCTTTATGATTATGCAGTGTCCACTCCTTGGTTTCTGGATTGAACTCCCAGATTCCTGGCAATGGCGCTTGTTGATCCCCGTCCGGAAGATAGCCAGACCCACCACCAACCCACAGGGTTCTGGTCGATGGCCACCACACAACTGCATCATAGGTATGCCGCGATATTGGGCCTGTATATGGCCTCTTGGTTTGAGGATCATACGGCGAAGGCTCAGTTAGGCGCTCCCAGGACAGCGTCCGAAAACTGAATCGATAAACCTCGTTTCCACCGTAATCATTATGTCCTCCGCCAGTAAAATACCAGTCATGGTTGATGACATCAAAACCGGCGCCTCCCCAGGCCTGGAACACGCCACTCGGCCCAACAACTCCCCAAAACCCAAAAGCCCCTTTGGGTGCAGCAGCCATGATTGAGTCATGCTCGGCACGCGTCACCAAAGGTGCGGATGTATTGGGAATTTCCAGCCATTCACCCGGTTGCATCGTTGAAACCAATTCTCTGAGTCGCTTTAGCTCGCTTTTCTCTTCGGCATAGACACTGCAGGAATATATGCCGTACATAATCATGAGCGCAACCATAGCAAGCATGCGGCTATATGCTCTGTATTGATACAAAGATAATTTTCTCATCAGCATGTTACACCTCCGTTTCTTAACCAATGTTATCGCACAGTTATTGTGCATTCGGCCCACTTTGCAGCGGTATCTCCTTCAATCGTGCGTCCTAAACGAGGAACCGATGCGGAGTAGCGCGACTTCCTTACATCCCCATAAAAAGTTACTTAATGCAGGAGAGTCACCGTGAATTCGCCATTATGACTGATAAATTCTTTGGTTCCATTCACATCCGGAACGCAGCCCGATGCAACAGCCTCTTCAGCTATTACAGGTAGTATCCGGTATGAACATAGCTAGTGCTGTCAGGATTAAGGTCTCAGCTATCTCATCAGCCTCGGCCACTGGAAAAGTACAATCTTTGTAACACACCGAGAAATTGCTTCTTGCATAAACTTCCATATCTATAAACCATGCCACACCTCCTGTGTGACATATTCTCGCTCTCGCAGCTAAAGCTGACCGGCCAAAGCCGGTGGTTTTAACCTTATGATGGACAATAAATCAATTATGTTACCCAAAGTGATTCTGAGTAGTTTTACTATTGCCTTACATTATTCTGAAGATATTCGATTACATAGTCACAAGAATACATTATTTTTCTCCTTTAATTTAAGGCATCCCTATTAACGGTTATCAGCGGCCTTCAGGCATAACGATAATTTCAATCATAGTGAGCGCGAGCGACCGAAAAAAACATCCAGTACGCAGCTGGCGAGAGAACAGAACTCACATCAAACCTTGCCGCCGCGGCATTTCCTGGATTGCCGCAACACCTACGCAGCCCGCAACGACGAAGATGACCAAGGGCAGTGTTGGAATAATTTTTTTCCACCATGGCTTAGATAGTTCGATATCTGCCTGTCTATGCATTTA
>NZ_JBEUDO010000105.1:0-3497 GCF_050584665.1 Nitrosomonas sp. ANs5 | reverse complement strand
AAAATCTGGAAGGATTTTTGATTACTCTTTGCAAGGCGTAATCAGAAGATGGTGAGATTACCCAATCACTAAATTGAATGATTTAACTTAGTGACTGGATAACATATTTGGAACTGATGATAGACCTTATCGCAGGGGTATAGGGCATACCCTAAATCAGGTATCATCGTTTGACTATAAACGAGCGCTTGGCGGTGACCTACTTTCACATGTGAAAACACACTATCATCGGCGCAACTTCGTTTCACTTCTCTGTTCGGGATGGGAAAAGGTGGTTCCAAAGCGCTATGGCCGCCAAGCAAAACTGGATAACGAAGGAATCAGAACTATTCCTTCGTCAAAAATGGGTCGATTTACTATCAATTCTATATTGATATACAAATTTTCAAGATTATAGGATCAAGCCTCACGGTCAATTAGTATCGATTAGCTTAACGCATTGCTGCGCTTCCACACTCGACCTATCAACGTTGTCGTCTTCAACGAACCTTTAGGGGAGTTAAACTCCCGGGAAGTCTTATCTTATGGCAAGTTTCCCGCTTAGATGCTTTCAGCGGTTATCTCTTCCGCACTTAGCTACCCGGCGATACAACTGGCGTTATAACCGGTACACCAGAGGTGCGTCCACTCCGGTCCTCTCGTACTAGGAGCAGCCCCACTCAAACTTCCAACGCCCACGGCAGATAGGGACCAAACTGTCTCACGACGTTTTAAACCCAGCTCACGTACCACTTTAAATGGCGAACAGCCATACCCTTGGGACCGACTACAGCCCCAGGATGTGATGAGCCGACATCGAGGTGCCAAACTCCCCCGTCGATATGAACTCTTGGGAGGAATCAGCCTGTTATCCCCGGCGTACCTTTTATCCGTTGAGCGATGGCCCTTCCATACAGAACCACCGGATCACTATGACCTGCTTTCGCATCTGCTCGAATTGTCAGTCTCGCAGTCAAGCACGCTTATGCCATTGCACTATCAGCACGATTTCCGACCGTACCTAGCGTACCTTCGCACTCCTCCGTTACTCTTTGGGAGGAGACCGCCCCAGTCAAACTGCCTACCATACACGGTCCCCGATCCAGATTATGGACCTAGGTTAGAACCTCAATGATGCCAGGGTGGTATTTCAAGGTTGGCTCCATACACTCTAGCGAGCATACTTCACAGCCTCCCACCTATCCTACACAAGCATGATCAAAATCCAATGTAAAGCTACAGTAAAGGTGCACGGGGTCTTTCCGTCTAGCCGCGGGTAGATTGCATCTTCACAAACATTTCAACTTCGCTGAGTCTCGGGAGGAGACAGTGTGGCCATCGTTACGCCATTCGTGCAGGTCGGAACTTACCCGACAAGGAATTTCGCTACCTTAGGACCGTTATAGTTACGGCCGCCGTTTACCGGGGCTTCGATCAAGAGCTTGCACCCCATCACTTAACCTTCCGGCACCGGGCAGGCGTCACACTCTATACGTCCACTTTCGTGTTTGCAGAGTGCTGTGTTTTTATTAAACAGTCGCAGCCACCTTTTTATTGCAACCTCCTTCCGCTTCACATGCAAGATGCTACACGTACAAGAGGCACACCTTCTTCCGAAGTTACGGTGTCAATTTGCCGAGTTCCTTCTCCCGAGTTCTCTCAAGCGCCTTAGAATTCTCATCCCACCCACCTGTGTCGGTTTACGGTACGGTCTTTATTTAACTGAAGCTTAGCGGCTTTTCCTGGAAGCAGGGCATCACTTACTTGGCTCCCTAAGGAGTTTCGTTATCACGTCTCAACTTAGCCGTCCGGATTTGCCTGGACAGCATGTCTACGCGCTTCAACCGGGACATCCAACACCCGGATAAGCTAGCCTTCTTCGTCCCCACATCGCATTAAATAAAGGTACTGGAATATTAACCAGTTTCCCATCAGTTACGCATTTCTGCCTCACCTTAGGGGCCGACTCACCCTGCGCCGATGAACGTTGCACAGGAAACCTTGGGTTTTCGGCGAGGAAGCCTTTCACTTCCTTTATCGCTACTCATGTCAGCATTCGCACTTCCGATACCTCCAGCAATCCTCTCGAATCACCTTCTCAGGCTTACGGAACGCTCTCCTACCATTTGCAATTGCTTGCAAATCCCTAGCTTCGGTGTGCAGTTTAGCCCCGTTACATCTTCCGCGCAGGACGACTCGATCAGTGAGCTATTACGCTTTCTTTAAAGGATGGCTGCTTCTAAGCCAACTTCCTGACTGTCTGTGCCTTCCCACTTCGTTTACCACTTAACTGCATCTTTGGGACCTTAGCTGAGGGTCTGGGTTGTTTCCCTCTCGACACCGAACGTTAGCACCCGATGTCTGTCTCCCATACTGACACTCTCTGGTATTCGGAGTTTGCCATGGTTTGGTAAATCTTGACGACCCCCTAGCCATAACAGTGCTCTACCCCCAGAGGTGATATATGAGGCACTACCTAAATAGTTTTCGGAGAGAACCAGCTATTTCCAGATTTGTTTAGCCTTTCACCCCTACTCACAGCTCATCCCCTAATTTTTCAACATTAGTGGGTTCGGACCTCCACGAAGTATTACCTTCGCCTCATCCTGGCCATGAGTAGATCATCTGGTTTCGGGTCTACACCCAGCAACTAAACGCCCTATTAAGACTCGCTTTCGCTGCGCTTCCCCTATCGGTTAAGCTTGCTACTGAATGTAAGTCGCTGACCCATTATACAAAAGGTACGCAGTCACCCCAGCTTAAAAAGCCCTCTATATGACTTCATAGGCATATGATTATCTACACTATTCAAATATATGATTGAAGTGAAGACTCTTTAAGCTGGGGCTCCCACTGTTTGTATGCATGCGGTTTCAGGATCTATTTCACTCCCCTCCCGGGGTTCTTTTCGCCTTTCCCTCACGGTACTGGTTCACTATCGGTCGATTACGAGTATTTAGCCTTGGAGGATGGTCCCCCCATGTTCAGACAGGATTTCACGTGTCCCGCCCTACTTGTCGCAATCCTAGTTCCACATCCAGATTTTCATCTACGGGGCTATCACCCACTATGGCTTATATTTCCATATAATTCGATTAATCTGTATGCTAAAAACTGCAGGCTGTTCCCATTTCGCTCGCCACTACTCTGGGAATCTCGGTTGATTTCTTTTCCTCTGGTTACTTAGATGTTTCAGTTCACCAGGTTAGCCACCATCTCCCTATATATTCAGGAGCGGTTACCCTTGCGGGTGGGTTTTCCCATTCGGACATCTCCGGATCAAAGCTTGTTTGCCAGCTCCCCGAAGCTTTTCGCAGGCTTCCACGTCCTTCTTCGCCTGTAATCGCCAAGGCATCCACCACATGCACTTAATTGCTTGATCCTATAATCTTGAAAATTTCTCGAGCTATTACTTCCGCTCAAGTTATCGCTCATTCGATTATAAAAAATTTATATCTTTATTCAAAAGATACAATCGAACCCAAATTTATCTACTAATTTTTAAAGATCAATACAAA
>NZ_JBEUDO010000104.1:0-3520 GCF_050584665.1 Nitrosomonas sp. ANs5 | reverse complement strand
GCAGAAACTGTAATTGCCTCCTGATGCCATCACGGCGTTTCTTGCTGGTGGGGCGTTTGAGCTTGGCCAGGCTGAGATAGGCCTTTCTGGCTATCTCCCGATAGGTGCGTGGTTTCTTTTTCTGCGGCCGGTGACTTTTTTCATGCAGCACATCGATGATGTGTTTGCTCAATTCGCGTGCTTCATTCAGCAATCCAAGATCCGTCGGAAAACGAATTGCCTGTTCGGCCACGGTGGCGTCTATGATCATTTTCCCCTGATTGCGGGGTGTTCCGTCTGACGTTGAAGACTGCTTTGCAGTGGCCGGGGCAGCTGCAATATGACAGTCATCTTCGCTGTGATTCGATGCCGTCCTGCCAGGGCTACCGCCATCATTATCCTGGTCAACCTTTACAGGCTTCTTTGCCTTTTTCTGCTCAACGGCCTTAATGATGGCCGCATGGAATTCATCAAACACTGTCTGCCCCATGCGCTTGCGTACTTCAACCAGTAACGAGGGCGCAAAAGGTGCTTTCGATTGAAAGCCTTTCAGTCCGATGAAATATTGCAGGTACGGGTTCTCCCGGATCTGTTCTACCGTCTCCTCATCCGAAACCGATAACTTGTGTTTGATGATGACTGCTCCGATCACTATCCGCGCATCCTTGGATGGGCGCCCTAATGTCCGGGAGAGTGTCTTGTAGTAGCTATCGGCTAATTCATCCCACGGCATGCAATCACTCAGTCTTACCCAGCGATTCCTCGGATCAAGAATCATGCCGGGCGGGGTATCAAATCCTTCGAGGGAGCGTTGTTTCTGGTTCTGGTAGCGGATCATCGTGCACGGTTTTTGGGGTTATTTGTCTTGTTTGCGTGCACTATTTTATCAGAATAGAGGTGATTCCAATATAGAATCAGTCACTTATACTTTCTGAGATAAGCTCTATATACTTATCCCAGATTTCTCAATACGATTTGACGGAACAAGCGCATTGTTCAGTATCGTGTGATTATATTCCAAAAAAGAGCTATCCTTTGTTTCAAGGCCAGAGAGGCTTTGGGACGGCTTGCCGCAGCAGTGGCCGAAGGGAGACCGGAGGGTAACTGTAGGCCACTGCTGCGGCGGCGCGATTAAAGTGAGTAAGAGGTTTAACGCCATGAATATCAATCTTCATAAAAACGCACGCACGACACCAGCCATTCGCCGGGAACTTCAGGCGCAACCCGCTTCGATCTCTAGTTCTACTTTGTCAGGTTCAAATAATTCCAATGAGGCATAAAGTTGATATACAATAACTCATTGTTTTATACATGTTAATCACGATCATGTCGTGAAAATACTAAACAGTCTCTCAAATCTGCCCTACAGGGGCTCCCAGAAGCGCTTGGCGCGCATTTATCTTCATTTTCATCATTTTTCGTATCCTCGACGCGCGATGCAACAGCGACGTTTTATGGCTATCTACGTGGACTGTTTCAATCCGATCGGGCGACCATGCTGTGCATGGGCGAAGTAAACGAGATTGATCACCAGGCTATGCAACACATGCTGACATCTGGTGCAATTGATTGGCATGGATTTGGTGTATTGGGTGGCGACAAAGCCACTTTGATCATTGATGAAAGCGGTTTTGCGAAGAAGGGTGAAGCCTCGGCAGGGGTTGCGAGGCAATGGAACGGCCGTCTGGGGAAGGTAGACAATTGCCAGGTTGGCGTATTTGCCAACCTGTGCCAGGACAGCATGGCAAGTTTGATTGATGCGCACCTGTATTTACCGGAACACTGGGCGAATGATTCGGATCGTTGCAATAAGGCAGCGATACCTGAAGCGCACCAGCGCTATCAAAGCAAATGCGAGATCGCGTTATCGATGATTGAAAAAGCGCTGCAACATGGTGTGCGCTTTGGTTATGTGGCCATTGATGCGGGTTACAGCAAGGATGCTGCCTTTTTACGGGGTGTTGATAATCATGGTTGCGCATTTGTGGCAGATGTTCATTGCAAGCAGATGATCTATCTTGAAGACCTAGCGCCGCACATTCCAGATTGGAATGGCCGTGGCAGGCGGCCAACACACCTGAAAGCACAAAGTGAAGCGATACGTGTCGATCAATGGGCATCTGAGCAGCCGGATACAGCATGGCGGCGCATCAAGCTGCGCGAGGGTGAAAAAGGCACGCTTGAAGCGCAATATCTTCATACACTCGTTTGGGTATGGGATGGCGCCGAGCCTCAAGCGCGCAGCTGGCATTTGCTGGTCAGGCGGGAGATTGGCGCACGCGAAATATCGCACTACTGCCTATCCAATGCGCCATTTGAAACGCCATTGCAGAGGCTGGCGCAAGCGCAGGCGCAGCGTTTCTTTATCGAACACAGTTTTCATGAGGCAAAGAGTGAATGCGGCATGGCCGGCTATCAAGTGCGCCGATGGGATGCATGGCATCATCACATGGCTCTGGTCATGCTGGCAACGCTCTTCCTGGTCAAGCAATAAATGCAGGGCCGCAGCCAATGGCCGATGTTATCCGTCAATGACCTGGTAACAGCATTAGCTCACATGCTGCCTCGAAGACAGCTCACAGCCGAGGAATTGGCTGAAATTATTCACAAGCGGCATCAGAGGAGATCCAGTGCGAAACAGTCTTCTGTTAGGCAAAATAGAGCTCTGGAATAATCTGACAAAGTAGAACTAATATCTCTGGCTTTAGAGAGAAATTAGCTCCAAAAATTTTAGTGGATAAAATAGGTATAGGGAAATATGAGAAATGCACGTTAACACACCGAAGCAGTGTTTATCCATTGTCGTTCCTTGTTTTAATGAAGGAAGCGGTTTAAATGTTTTTTTCAGTAGAATGAAGTTGGTAGTAGCCCAACTTGAAAAGTATGACTATGAAATTATCTGCGTTGATGACGGAAGTTGCGATGACACATTGGAAGTACTATGTCAACAAGCAACACGCAATTCTCGTATTGTAGTTTTAGAGTTGTCACGTAATTTTGGAAAAGAGGCCGCGCTAACTGCAGGTATTGATGCCGCAAGAGGAGATGCGGTAATCCCTTTGGATGCTGATTTGCAGCATCCTCCTGAGCTGATCATAGAAATGGTGAGGCAGTGGGAGAATGGCAGTGATGTAGTATTGGCACAGCGCAAATCACGGGAAACAGATCACCCTGTCCAACGATTGGCAACACAGTGGTTTTACAGATTGCACAATTGGATATCCGAGTGCGCTATTCCTTTAGACGTTGGCGATTTTCGTTTGATGGACAGAAGAGTTGTCGAAGCTTTAAAGCGCTTGCCAGAGCGCAGGCGCTTTATGAAAGGCTTATTCGCCTGGGTGGGATTTAGGCAGAGCGTGGTTGAATTTGTTGTTGAGCCACGTAAATCAGGAAAATCGTCTTTTAATGTGCGGCGTTTATGGGCGTTAGCAATAGAAGGCATTACCAGTTTTAGTACGCTTCCATTGTCTGTGTGGATATACACCGGATTCACTGTGGCAGCAAGTTCGTTGATTTATGGGTCCTGGATCATCATTAAAAC
>NZ_JBEUDO010000103.1:0-3520 GCF_050584665.1 Nitrosomonas sp. ANs5 | reverse complement strand
CAACAAAAGAAAAAGTGAATGCAATCGCCTATTTGGGGCAATTAGCCAAGCAAAGTTAACCAAAATCAAGCAATTCAAGGGAAAAATCGGGTTGGATATTGAATTTGAAACATTTAGTACGTCGGCAACATCGGTATTAGCCGATGCCTTTATCTGGTTTGATTATTTTCATTGCGGCCAGCAATCCGTTGTTTCTGGATTATCTTCTTGAGAAGAATATTATCGTTGTCGCTATTTATGGCTTGATTTTAGCCGGATTAGTTCCCTTGCTCTGAAACCACTTTGTTCGCGACCTAGTACTCCGTTCCGCCAAAACGCTTACATGAAATCGCGCCTTCGCCTGTCATGCGTTGTTGCAAATCCTCGCCATAGCTACGGCTATAACTGCGGTTTGTGCCTAGCCTGGCAGGCGAATCCATCGATTTCATTTGTAAGCTAATTGACGGTACGGAGTACTAGCCCTTTTGTGTGCTACCTATCAGCGTAGATGGAAATAGGCTATTTGCAAAAATTATAGCCAAATGCTGGCAACCAACGGTCGATGATCGGAAGCTATTCTTGCCAAGGGCGTTTCATGTACCGACAAATAGCATGAAAATTGTCCTGGCGCAATCCAGATTCTATCCAATGCCAGGCATGGCCAACAGGCTGGATAAGTCCGCAAATGTGGTTGTGGAGAAAAATGGCGGCGTAGCCAGCGTAGCGGTCTTCCCCAGAGCAACCATTCATTCAAGTCTCCCATCAGTACGTCTATATCCGGCACCTGCGGAGAAATCATCTTTAGTAGGTGTTTGACTTGATGACGACGTTCAGCGGGGCGCAACCCCAGGTGCGTGGCTACCACTCGCAGCGTAAACTGACCAACCTGGAATCGGGCCTGAATGGCTCCGCGAGGCTCGTAGCGATGGAAACTCAGATCGATTCGTTTGATATCTTTTACAGGCAGGCGGGTCAGGATTGCGTTGCCGTAATATCGGGTGCCTCGTAACAGCGTCGGTCCGGCAATCGGTTGATAACCGTTTGCTTCGGCAAGGTAGTCCAGTAAATCGAGATTGGCGACAATATGGTGGTCAACTTCCTGTAAAGCGACAATATCGGCGTCAATCTCTCGCAGTACCGCTGATATGCGTTGCGGATTAAAATGACCGTCCATACCAATACAGGCATGGATATTGTAAGTCGCGAGATTCAGAACAGCAGGTAATTGCATGCACTATCGAGCTTTATCGGGAGTTGTCAGAAGAATCTTTGTCGAGTCGCTTTTTTAGCGTAAACAAAACCAGTGCAATGCCGCCAGCAAAAATAACAAAACTTATTATCGCAACGGGTGCCGGATTATCGATTGCTCTGATTAATAATTTCGCAAACAGAAAAATGGTCAAGATCCCTGGCAACATGCCCAGCAGCGTACCCAGGATGAATTTTTTCAAATGCAGATGGGTCGCGCCCGCCACCAGATTAATCATTGCAAATGGCGCAACAGGAACAAGTCGTACCCGAATGACCGCCATCAGACCATTCTTGATCAACTGCTTACTTAAACGGTTAAGCCGGTGCCCCGCTAATTGGGTCACTGTTTTGCGGCCCAGAAAATAACCGGCTGCATAACCCATCAATGTGCTTAACAAAGCGCCACTCATTGTATAAAAAGCACCGGGCCAGAAATCAAAAGAAACAGCTACCAAAATGACCAATAATGTAACAGGCACCGCTAGTAGACCAGCAAGCGCAAATCCAAGAATGGTCACAAAGGGTGAAAGTGGCTGACTTACATCGATCACTGCTTGCTGCAGGGCGACCCAATCACCCAGTACACCCCATTTCCATAGCCCCGCAGTGAATACCGCTGTTGACAATACCATAACGGTTGTAATTAACTGCTTGCGAATAGACTTCGATTCTTTGACGGGAATGAGTTCTTCTGCTAGCGCATCCATTTCCGTAGGCCGTTCTGGATCGATGTAATCGGAATCAGGCAGTATTTCTTCAGCAAGCTCTTCAACTTTGCAGTCAAGTATCGACAATGTACGTGGAAAATTCTGCCGGGCATCGATCAATTTCAACAATGATCCCAGCTTTATCAACTCGCTTTTTAATTCCTCCTGACCGAGATCGAAATGCTCGCTTAGCAAACGCAAACGGAAGGCGCTGATCACTTCTTGCTGCGCAGTATTTTCAGCTTCAATTGCCAAGTCGCACTCACTATCCAGCCCCATTGAGCGGTTGCTCAAATTTGCTGAGCCTATCCTCAAGAAATTATCATCCACTATCATTAGTTTGCTATGTAAACCAATGTACGCCTCGCCAAGTGCTTGATGGCGCGGATAACAGATACGTAACCGGTTGTATTGATCGGCATTGCGGAGTTTCTGCGTGGCACGATATCGCAGCACATCCATGGTGTGCTGTTCCAACCAGCCCCCAGTCTTAAGAGGTTGCACCAGGACAACTTCGGGGCCATCGGGCTCCGCGAGCCGGGAGGCCAGTTTTTTTGCGATCTTTCCTGAGGTGAAATACTGGTTCTCAATATAAATGAGTTTCTTCGCGGCGGAAATGCTGTCAATGTACAGGGATTCAACTTCCCTTTTTTCGGGCGTATTGTTAAACGCTGGAACAGTTCGGGCAATTGCCACCTTCACCTGGCTGAATAATGCTTCGACATGTTTCGGCCATAAATTATTCGTATCATAAATTGGAGCAGCGGATAGTTGTTTCCCGGTCGCCTGCAGCCATCGTGCCCGCGCTAACTCCGCAAGCGCTTTGGCAGCCTCTCCCTCAACCAGCATCTGTATATCATGAAACGGAGGGTAGGCCTTGTTATTGGGATCTATACGCCTGCTATCATTGGGTGCGTGAACAGAACTGTCCCAGCGGTGCTTACCCAAATCGAATCCGCCACAAAAAGCGATTTTGTCATCGATAACGACCAGTTTTTGATGTTGTGAGCCGCCAAACGGACAGTGTTCATCCAGCTCATAATGTAAGCGCGATTGTTTTTCCCAACCAGACCAGTAAATCGGTATCCATTCACGTTCGAGTGCATAAAGCATAGCCCAGTCCCAGTTAAGAATATAAATCTCTAATTTAGGGCGCTGTTTGAGTAGGGTGTTGATAAGCTTGCCCAGCTCGGTCGGTAGCTGAGTGGACTGCTCTCCACGTACCAGACGTACTCTGCTGTCTATATCCCAGGCCAGGATATAGATTACATGCCGCGCTCGTTGCATGGCTTCATGCAACGCTTTGAAATAATCTTCTCCGTCCACCAGTATGGAAACTCTGGTGGCATCAGCCACTCGCCAGCAATTGTGACCGGAATGGATAATCCTGCTGTGCTTCATACGCGAGACTCCATGCTGACTAATGGGATATCGAGGAATTGGCTTTATCAGAAGGGGAAATACAAAGCCCTAGACTATTTCCAGCTTCAAGCAGCGCGAAAAATGTACATTACTGGTATTTCATAGCGGTAATCATCGTCGTAGATACTCTGTCTTCAGTCAAGCCAAATTTACGTATTAGT
>NZ_JBEUDO010000102.1:0-3613 GCF_050584665.1 Nitrosomonas sp. ANs5 | reverse complement strand
CCTAAGTTGTTATCTTTTAATTTTCAGAAGGAAGTATTGATATGGCTATCTCCCAACAACAAAAAGACGAGATACTCAGCGTAGTGGTAAGTCTGTTCAATGGCGCACCGGGTGGCGCTATTCTGGATGATCTTGCCAAGGCTGTTGAGGACGGAGTCCCTATTTATGAAATCAGCAGATTGCTGGCGGAAACAAACCAGTTCAAGGCACTGACCTCTGATAAAACAACTATCCCTCAGCAGGTGGAATTCCTGCTTGATCATTTCGGCTTTGCTCCCGGAGGAGAACCCGGCAGCGCTGCTGCGCTGGCAGAGGAATATTTTACCTTAAGAATTGAGGCAGGCGCCAACCTGGGCCATATCGTTTATGAAGCCGTCAACTACCTACAAAACGATCCCGCGCCAGTATTCGCAAATACCGTCCAACTGCTGAACAACAAGGTGCAGGTTGCCAATATTCACTCGGAAAACTACAGAGACATCGCCAGTGTGGAAGAAGCCATCAGCGTGATGAACGGCATTGTCGGAGACAAAGCTTACACGCCGGAAGAAATACGCACCATCCTGTCAGATAAATTAGATGGTGGCACCGGAGATGGCAGTGATAACGGTGGTGGCGACGGAGACGACAGCGGAAGTGGCGATACTGGCGGCGATACTGGCGGTGGAAGCGGTGGCGGTGGCGGCACGCCCGCACCGACCTTCACGGTAACTGAAAACGCCACCGACCCCGAAGCGGTCATTGTTGGCTTCCAGAATGCCGGCTCGACTATCAGCGCTGCAGCAAGTACGACCAAGCTCGCTTTCACCAGCAACTCGACAACAAGGACTACGGCGTCAGACGCTGAAAAGATCGCTGAGATTCAAGTCGGCTCCGGCAAAACTCTGTCCAGTGCTGCGGCTGTGCTGGATGGCATCGAGATTGCTGGTGCGGGCAACACGACGATTACCGGCTCTGATGGCGATCAGACGTTGATCGTTAAGACGACTGGCACCAACTCCATCGCCGGTGGCAAGGGTGGTGATGTAATCATCTTGGGTGAAGATACGGGGACGGATACGGTTAAGGTTGCGGGAGGCAGTGCTGGCGGCAGCGCAGTGGTTGCGCTTGCTGATGCGGAGGCAGCACTGGCTGCTGCACGTGGCGTCGCAACAGATGAAGTGTTGGAAGACAATGTTGCGACGGCTGCCGCGGGAGTAGGTGCCGCCTTTGCCGAGACCGTCGTGGCTGATGCTGCTGCGCCGACTGCTCTGGAGATAGCTGCCGAAGTGGCCGCGCTGGAAGACAATGTTGCGACGGCTGCCGCGGGAGTAGGTGCCGCTTTTGCCGAGACCGTCGTGGCTGATGCTGCTGCGCCGACTGCTCTGGAGATAGCTGCCGAAGTGGCCGCGCTGGCCACTCTTGCTGATAGCGCAAATGCCACCTATGACGCTGAAACAGATCGTTACTCAGGTGGAGATGACACTGGTACAGCGGCAAGTGCTTACAATGCTTTTGTCACCTTGGTCGAAGAGTTGGCGACGGAGAACGATGCGCTGGGGACATTCAACGGCCTGGTGGATGATCTGACGGACGCCGAAGACGCTCTGACGACGTTCAACGGCCTGGTGGGTGATCTGACGGACGCTGAAGACGCTCTGGCAACGTTCAACGGACTGGTTGATGATCTCACTGACGCCGAAGACGCTCTGACGACGTTCAACGGCCTGGTGGATGATCTGACGGACGCTGAAGACGCTCTGGCGACGTTCAACGGTCTGGCGGATGATCTGACGGACGCTGAAGACGCTCTGACGACGTTCAACGGCTTGGTGGATGATCTGACGGACGCCGAAGCTGCATGGGCTACCCGGGAAGGTCTAATCCAGGATGTTGCCGATGCCGAGGCCGCTATTGGCTCGGGCGTGTATGTCGCTGCTGATTCGAATGCAACCAATATGGATAGCATTGTCAACTTCGACCTGGCCATGGATAAGCTTGATTTGGATGTGACGACTCTCTTCAGTGACCTAGAAGAAACCACCGTTTCTGGGGTTACATTCTCCGTTACAGATGGAATTGTCTCGGTTACAGGTGTGGAAACGCTGAATGATGTGCTGACGGCACTTGCAACCCAGATGGATAACCAAAAGGCAACTGTTACTTACTTTGATGGTGAGGATACCTATATCTTCCAGGGCGACGGTGCTGCTGGTCTTGCTGACAGCGATACCGTGGTTAAGATCGTTGGTGTTGAAGTAATGGATCTGGCCGCAATTCTCGTCTAAGCCTAAACTATAACTAGCCCCGCTCCACCCGATCGGACCGGTAGCTAAAGCAATCCTCGATCCCCACCCCTCACAGGGGGTGGGGGTTTCTGACTTCCGGGATGACGATTTTTCAAGTGAACCGTGCAGCCGACGTTACTCTCCCCGATCCTCCACAATCTTTGCCAGCGTTCCCAACATCATCTGATGGGGCTCGGTGCACTGGTTGTAGAGCGCGATCAGGGCGTTGTACATCGAGCCCGGGTCGAAGCCTGCGAACTCCAGGGACAGGTCGATGATAATGAAAGATGTGTCTAAACTGATGAGGTGAAGGTGTGACAACCGGCCCAATAACGGGCGTAACACAACCGAAGTGGCTGTCATTATTCGTGTCCATTCGTGTGTATTCGTGGTTTGAATCAACCACGGGGCGGCTGCTTCGCTGCTGGTTTTGATAACCATGAATGATTAATGATATTTGGTGCTACATATTATGATAGCGTGAGACGAAACGGTATTGAAATTCCGGTTTTATATCGGCAGCATACCGGGCAGTTGCTGTGCAGCCGTGTCGAAGGTATAGGTACCGATCAGTGGTGTCGATCGGGTTTTTGCCATTAGCCTGGCTTTCCTGGCAATCAGGGCATCTGGAAAGTCAGCCTGTTTGCCATCGATGGTATCGGCTTTCCGGTAATCATTCAACGCCTGCCAAACAGTTTGGTTGTTTTCAAAGCAAATGCCTGATTCTTCAAGCAGCGCCTTCAAGACGCGGATCAATTCGGCCTTTCCAAGCTGATATTTTTTACCCTTCAGCGTCCAGATCGTTTCAACCAGGACCACGTCGGGGATAAGAATGATAGCGTGTGAGGTAATCAGCTGTGCAGCTTTAGGGGATTGATCCGGATCGTCCTGCAATAAATACCGCAGCAAGACATTGGTATCAAGTGCAATCATACGATAGCGCTCTGCCGGGATTCCTCGTCGCTGATATCAGATTTCGGTTTGACGCTACGCAATAGTCCGTAGGCACTGCCCGGCATCTTTTTTACAAGAGTTAAATGTCCCTCGTAAATAAAAATCTCAACTTCATCGCCGGGGCGAATACCCAATGCCTGACATTGATCAACTGGTAAAGTGATCTGACGTTTTGCACTGACTTTGCTCATATTCTTTACTTATTAAAAAAAATAAAGAATATGATGATGGTAGAAGATTGTCAACTGGGGTTTCATCGTTTTGATCTAAATTTTACGCAGGAGATCGAGATGCAGGCGATGGGGCCAGCAACGGCTTGGCAATGCCGCGAACTTTAGTGGGCGGGACTCCTATCTGGGTAAACGTTAACCACGAGCCCAGTATCCAGGAGG
>NZ_JBEUDO010000101.1:0-3618 GCF_050584665.1 Nitrosomonas sp. ANs5 | reverse complement strand
TGCTGAAGGTATATCCCCCCGTCGCGCCTATGTTTTCGGTATTTGGCGTATGCCATTCATATCCCGGGTAACGCTCTGTTCAAGTCATAGTGCGGCTCGGCCCTATAGCGAGCTGTGATAACGCATAGTGCACGAAGAACATACGCCGGCACCGAGAACTCTGGCACGACGGGTTAAAAACATAAAAATGAGCTAAATCGCATAACCGAGCTCTGTGCAATTCGTAGACAACAACACTAATCATGCGAATGAATAAAAGCTATCTCCAGGTCAGTCAGATTGTAGAATTTACTACAAAGTCCTTGCCCAAACTGAGTAGCGTGCGTTGTTTGTCCCGTTGGCCGATGGGCACCGATTCAATAATAAGGTAGGTGTGAGCCTTCTCGCTGATCAAGAGATTTAGTTTTTGTTCTTCGGATATACATGCCCAAAGCACTCAACAAAATAGACGAAAAGCTACCAAATCAGCTTAACGAAACTTACGTGTGTCACCGTACAGACCGTGATCAGTTTCATGTGTATCGTCCTAAATTGTGACGTGTAGATATCTTATGCGTTCTAATCATTGTGTTCTGGCAATCGCAAATATGACAGCAAGAACACTTACAAATAATGTTTTACAGGAGATGAATATGAATAACGAAAATAACGTTACCTTTAACGAGAACAGCAATGGACCTGGACCTCTTCTAATGGGTGCCAGCACGCTTATAGGAAATGAAGTCTGCAATCAAACGGGTGAAGACCTGGGTGACATTAAAGAAATTATGTTGGACACGTCGAACGGTAATGTTCGTTATGCAGTGCTGTCCTTTGGTGGTGTCCTTGGGATAGGAGAAAAGCTATTTGCGGTACCTTGGAAGGCATTAAATCTCGATACAGAAAACGAGCGCTTTGTGCTAAACGTAGATAAAGATCGCCTTAAAGATGCTCCGGGATTTGATAAAAATCACTGGCCTGATATGGCAGACAAGAACTGGGAGAATGAAATCCATTCTTACTATGGAACGAAGTTATAAATAGTTGGATTATCTGCATTTTTTATCGGTGATTCGCAAGAATATTTACGATAATTTTATGAAGATGACAGATATCTTCGTAAAAGCGAATAATTGAGCAAAATACTTGTCAACCGCTAATAAGACTAATTTTATGGCTCTTGCATCATTAGTTATCATGCCTATGAACCATTTTCAGTAATCATTCAGAGGTAACGGTAATCTCCGTAATTCAGTTGATCGGTGAGCAAGGCGCACCCTACGTCGACCGAATCGTTACCGACTCCCCCGTAGGGTGTGCCTTGCTCACCATAAAACTGGCAACGGGTGGTGCCGTGCTTTATGTTCCGGAAATTGTATAAAGGCATATTAATTATTGATTGTACAAATGGATTAAACCATATGGTTTTTAACAGCTATTGGTAAAAGAGCCAATATCATTAATTAGATAACCGTGAATAGTATCGCCGCACAGCTCGAATTCAAAATTAGAGGATGGAAACCGCTATGAAAACAACCGTAAACAAAGCTGTAGACACAGCATCTGAACTCACGCATGAAGCAGCTGATAAAGCCACCGATGTAACCAATCAGGCCGTGGATAAGCTTAGCGAGAAAGGAAAGCAACTGAAAAATGTTGAGCAACGATTGAGAAACGAATACTCCGAATATATTCGCGACAATCCATTGACATCAGTGGGTATTGCGATGGGCGTGGGTTTCTTGCTGAGCAAACTCCTCAGCAATCGCTAAATCGTCAAATATATTAATCCATGAACCGTAATTAGCATGCGGTTCAAATAAAAAAGGAAATTTATCATGGAAACAACTGTAGACAAAGTATCTGATTTAGCGCATGAAGCGGTCGACAAAGCCACCGATTTTACCAATCAGGGTGTGGATAAGCTTAACGAGAAAGGAAAGCAACTGAAAAATGTTGAGCAACGATTGAGGAATGAATACTCTGAATATATTCGCGATAACCCATTGACATCTGTGGGTATTGCAGTTGGAGTGGGTTTCGTTCTGAGCAGGCTGCTAAGCAATCGTTAAGCCGTCAAAATGATGGACTCAAAAAATACAATAAATGAGAAGCTGCTTGATGGGAAACCTGCCACGCACGGCAGTTCAAAGAAAGACTCTAGCGTGTTGGAAGATCTCCAGTCGTTATGGCAAGAACTACGCGAGCTAAGCCACGATCACATCCAACTCGCTACACTAGAAGCACAGTTGGCAGTTAAGGGGCTAGTGACCATGATCGTAGCAGGTGTGATGATGGTCATTTTGCTGAGTTTTGCTTGGTTAGGACTGGTTGCATCCATTGTCCTAGCATTGTATGAGTATGGTGTTGTAACAAACAGCGCCATACTAGTATTGCTTACTGTCGCTTTTAATTTATTGCTGGCGCTGATTCTCTTGGGTGTAATTCGCGGCAAGGGCCAGTATTTAAAATTTGCAGCGACGCTTCGTAGTCTTAAGCCCATGCAATCAGAACACCGCAATATGGAGAATAAGTGATGTCAGACTTAAAGTTTAAGCAAGAGCAGACTCAAGCATCTCTTATAACTCAAATCAGAAATGTGGAACAGCGGGTATTGGAACATCATCGGGTGGTCGGTATTAGCTCCGCTACATTGCTTAAAGAGATACAACAACAACTGACTTCCCCGTCAAGTTTGCTGCTAGCAGGCGGTATCGGATTTTTACTTAGTGAACTCACTAAGAGCAGATCTTCCAAATCTCATAGTACTGACGAAGATAAGTCACACGCCGCTAAGACCACACCTATTGATAGACTTTATCAGACAGCACTGAGCCTCATAGGTCCGGCCAATGCTTTGTATACCGCTTTTGCCGCTAATAAAAACCCTGAGCAAGTTGACAGGAGTGCAGAACATGATTCATGATTATTAAGCGTTTTGATTCTTGCACATACTTTTATTAGATTGTGACCCTGACTTTGACAGCATGCGAGACTAGACAGCTATTCTCAATTTCTTCAATTTGCCTGAAGATCATCGGCTGTTAGTCTTATGCTTGTCTGTATTTGTAATGACGCTGCCAACTAGGTGTTTAGTCCCACGGTGTGCTGTTGTAATATACAGCCAGCTACGGAGGGATAATTTATGGGACAGATACTGCATGGAAGCGCCCGCACGACAGAGGTCGTACGTCGAGCAATACAAAATAGTCAAGAGAACCTGAAGGCGTTGGCGGTGCGCCACGGCCTCAACGGTTCTGACCCTGGAGGAAGAAGCAGCCATTGTGACGTTCCGGCGTTATACGCTTTTACCTCTGGATGACGAGCTATAGTCAAATCTGGTGTACAGAGAATCAAGCGGCTACCTGCTTTTGATCTCCATTTTGTTTAACGCCGTTAACGAATTTCATGCCCCCAACAACATCGGCTAACAGTTTATAACCCCTCAATCGGAACCATTTTTTCTGTGCTGTTTCCATCAGCTTGAACGCCATGGTTAATGTTGTTGTCCTGCTGCCGCAGTTTTTGGTTCTGGCTGTCCTCAGCCTGACGGTAGCAAATACCGATTCAACCGGATTGGTCGTTCTGATATGCTTCCAGTTTTCTGCAGGATAATCGTAGAGCTTACTCAGAAATCCG
>NZ_JBEUDO010000100.1:0-3620 GCF_050584665.1 Nitrosomonas sp. ANs5 | reverse complement strand
TTTCTTGTCATCTTTCTTGGCTTCTTTGGCGCTAGCCTGGAATTCATCGTGATACTTGAATTTAGGTTCGCCTTCGTATACGCCATCAAGCTTGTAGTGTTCGTGCATGGCTTTGACGTCTTTCACCATCTCATCGAAATTAAAGGTGTATTTCGCATCCACTTCCGGGGTGAACGGGGTGTAAGGCGGTTTGGCGCCTTTCCACGGCGAGCCTTCGTAGTTCAGATGGCAGGCGCTGCAGCGTTCTTCAAAGTGGAAGTCCTGGCCTTTGCCAGCCGGTACTTTGCGCGGAGTAGATTTGCCGGATTTCTCGAAGGCCTGGCCCGCTTTGCGGTGATCGCCCCGATAGAATCGTCCCGGTCCATGGCAGGATTCGCAGCCCACGGCAGCCAGCATTTTTTTCGGTGATTCGATGGTGTAGCCGCCTTTTTTACCATAGCCATCAACGTGGCAACCTACGCAATCCTTGTCCTGGGTGTAGTCTTTTTCAGGATCGAGGCCCGCCTTGACTTTGGCTTCTTTGCGTGCGTTGGGCTTGAGTGAGTCCATCGCTTTGGCATGGGCGGTATCGCGCCAGGATTTTGCCTGAGCTTTATGGCAGGAACTGCATTTTTTGCGTCCTTCAAACGGGGCGTCTGCCGCCATGGTTTGCCCGATCATCAGGGTAAATATGGCTACAGCAGCCAGTTTGCAGGCTGTAATTATTTTCATGATCTCTCCTCTCGTTTATGTTTTAAAACATGTTGCGATTTGGTTGTCGCTGTCCGTAATTGTACCCGATCATCGGTCAGTGTAAATGTTGCGTCCGGGGTTCGGCCGGTTACTGACCGCTGGCGGAGGGGGTGCGCGCGGCTTCGCTTGCGCCGGCCGGCGACAGTTTGTAGACCCAGTACCCGCCTTGTTGGTAGATCAGTTGCGGATTGTCAAGTTCAACCGGCGGGGGGTGATCGGTGAAGGGCAGCAGTTGGGCAAGCAGGGCTTGGTGGCTGGCTTCGTCGGTCAGGAAGAAGGCGCGGATCAGTTCTTCGGACAGCGACTGCAGGGTGTAGGTGCTGTAGCCGCGTGTGCCCATCTCGGTTTTGAGGTGGCTGATCATGCCGTGGATGTTGCCGGTCATGCGGTAGTTTTTGTAGGCGACGCCGAATTGTTCGGGGTGCAGGAGGCCGAGTTTGTAGAGGTCGGCGACGTGTACAACCAGGTAGGTTTCCCGTTCGTTGTCTGCCAGTTGCCGCAGTTGGTCAAGTCCGCTTGCCAGGGGGCTGGCGAGGGCTTGTGTGAAGCGTTTGAAGCGGTCGCGCTCGAGGTCTGTGACCGGGGTCCGGGCTTGTTCGCTTTCATAGGCGCGGATGGCTGATGCGTGGATCTGCCATTCGTTGGGGATGATCAGCGGTTCGTGCAGCGGGGCACGAAACAGGACAGGCCGTTCGGTCAGTAACGCAAGTTGGCGGGAGGTGTCCCACCAGGCAAGTATCTGGGCGTCGGCAGCGGTGTATTTGTTGATCGCGTCTGCCAGGGCGCTCAGTTCGGCCGGTTTGCGTTCCAGATGGAGGAGCGGTTCGCTGGTCTGGTTTTCCCAGTTGAGCAGAACCGGGCCAAGTTGGTCGTGCTGACCAAAGTAGGCTTGCGCGACGGGTTGGTCGATGTCCGGAATCTGGAGGGTGTATTGGCTGATGTTCAGGTCAGGCCAGGCTTCCAGTTCCAGTGCGGGATATTTGCCGGCTGGTTGGGTTTCAATCAGTTGGTAGCGATAGGGGGCGCTGCCAGGGGTGAACCATAGCCAGGCAAACCAGGCAAGTAAAGTAAAACCTCCCGCCACGAGCAGGATGCCAAGTGACGGGAGGAGTTTGTCTAGCCAGCGCGCCTGGGCACGCTGGTTAGGGTTGGATGGCGTGATCAAGCTTGATTTTGCTTGCGTTTGCGCCAACCCATCAGTGCGAGCGTGCCCGCCAGGAGCATGCCGCCACCGAGGCCACCCAGGGAGATTTTATCTTCTGGGTTGTTCAGGTCGAGCAGGCTCGCGCGCTTGCCTTCGAGTTTGTTGACTCGGGCTTGCAGGGCGGCCATTTCTTGCATTTTGGTGTGCTCGTCCTGGATTTCTACGTAGGCACGGTTGATCGGGCCCCAGCCTTCGGTGTAGGTCCAGCCACCCGGGTTGGTGTGGGCCAGGCCGACGTGCATTTTGGCCAGGTCGTTTTCAGCCATTTCCAGTACTTTGAGTTCGATCGAGGCAGGGTTGTTGCCTTTGGACCAGAACAGCTGGGTGAAGATGCCAAAGCCTGGTTTTTCCGGTTCCGGTGGGACCGGACGGTTGGTTTTCTGTCCAGTCAGGTTGCCTTCTTTGTAGAGTTTCTCAACAATTTCGTGGGCTTCCTGATATTTGGCCAGTCCCGCCAGGGTGCCTTTGTCCATCAGATCGAGATAGGAGCGGGCAAAGCGTTCGGAGTGGCATTGGGTGCAGGTGACAACCCAGGAGTCGAGTCTGGCTTCAGACCAGTCGCTGCTGATGTTTTCTGCAATGCCAGGTACGAACGGGTAGTTTGCCCAGCGTATCTTGCGGGTGATGTTGTGGCTGTATTCGCCTTCGTATTCAAAGTGGCAGCCCGCACAGGTGGGTGCGTTCTGGCCGCCTTTGGCGTAGGCGTCTTTGAGTTGGACTTCCCAGTCCCACTTGTCTCCGAGCATGGCGACCATTTTGCCGTGCTTGGACATGGAGTAGGTTTCCCAGTTGTTGTGGTCGACACCACTGTGGCAGGTCGCGCAGGCTTCGGGTTTGCGTGATTCGGCCGCTGAGAATTCGTGACGGGTATGGCAGGAGTCACATTTGTTCTGGTTGGTGTGGCACATGGTGCAGCCTTCGGCCACTTCGCGCTGGGGCATGGCGGCCCAGACAGTGGTTTCTACGTTGGCTTTGTAGTCCAGTGCGTGCGAGGGGCGTCCATCGGGCCATTGTCCGTTCGGCCAGATCATGGTGTCGCGCTCCGATTCGCGTTCGGCGAATTCACGCAGGTGACAGGTGCCGCAGACGTCAGCCGTAGGCATGATGAGGTCTTTGGTGTGGTCGGCTTTTTTCTTGGCGTTGACTTCTACGTGACAGTCGATACAGCCCACTTCTTTGAGCGATTCTTTGTCGCCCAGTTTGCCCAGTGAACGCAGGTTGCCTTCCACTTCTTCCAGTTTGGCTTTTTTGTAGTAAAGCGGATCTTCCGGCTTGAGGTTGCGCACTTTGTCCAGGTTGGCATGGGTGCTGCGTTTCCAGGCTTGTACCCAGACCGGTGATTCGTCCGAGTGGCATTCTACGCATTCTTTGCGGCTGGCCACTTCGCGCATCGAGGTGGGCGGTTTGTAGAAGGTCGCCGGGTCAAGGTAGATGCTGTAGGGAATCGGTTCCCAGTATTGACCCATGGTGCCTTTGCCAGCACCTTGCGCCGGATCTTTGTAGCGCTTGACCAGCGCTTCATAGGTCTGCTTGGGGGTCGCCTTGTTGCGGTCCAGCCCCAATGCTTCGTATGTCTCACTCGGTACCGTCGAGATGTTCGCCTGTACCATCCCTGCTAGCAACAGCCCTCCCGCTAGCATTATACCTTTCAGCCAATGCCTGGCATCCATGTCTCTCTCCTTTT
>NZ_JBEUDO010000010.1:0-68734 GCF_050584665.1 Nitrosomonas sp. ANs5 | reverse complement strand
TCCCTACTTCGGGCACGGCCGGGTCGATGCCGGCGCCGCGGTGCAGGCCGTTACGGCTACAGCGCCCATCGTGGACACTGAACCTCCGCAGGTCTCCATCCTGGAGCCACTGTCGGGCGCAACCGTGTCCGGACTGGTGCCAGTAGATATTGAAGCGACCGATAACGTCGGCGTGGTGCGCACTGAATTATGGGTCAACGAAACCAAAGTGGCGATTGACACATCCGAGCCGTTCGCTTTCTCGTGGGATTCCAACGGCACGCCCAATGGTAAGGCAACCCTTGTCGTCCACGCATTCGACGAGGCTAGCAATGCTGCCGCATCGAATGTTGTGGAAGTAAACGTGGATAATGAAATTATCACTGTAGATGAAGATACCGAGCCGCCTGTTGTCGAAATTATCAATCCAGCCGCAGGGGATGTGTCACACAATGTGACGATCACGGTCAATGCTTCCGATAACAGTGGTGATGCCGGTATTGCACTAGCGATTTATATTGACGGACAGCTTCTCGCGACAGGCGAAGGCAGCACGCTCAGCACCAACTGGAACACTCGACCAAGACGCGTTTCAGCCGGTGCGCATACGATTCAGGCAGTCGCACAGGATGATGCGGGCAACACTACCACAACATCCGTGAATGTGAACGTTATCAAATAACAGCACGATAATCCTCTGCTAACCTATCACCCCGGCCAGAACAGCAGTTTCTGGCTGGAGGAGTCAAACCAAAACCATTCAGAGCAGTATATTGATCGATATCGATCCACCCCCATTGAATCACCAAGGAGGCAAGCACCAACGGTCACGCAACCATTCGGCTGGACAGTGCGCAAGCGTACCCTTGACCGCATTCAAATGGCAAAGCGCATAGGGTGCGCTTGCGCACCGCTTAGCCGGTAATGCATCATTCCACAGCCCGGCCCAGGCTGCCGCCATGCATCCATCGCTCAATGCTGCCTGTTGCCAGGCAATTC
Organism: Nitrosomonas sp. ANs5; assembly: GCF_050584665.1. Classification (NCBI taxonomy): domain Bacteria; kingdom Pseudomonadati; phylum Pseudomonadota; class Betaproteobacteria; order Nitrosomonadales; family Nitrosomonadaceae; genus Nitrosomonas; species Nitrosomonas sp. ANs5. The sequence continues at coordinate 67,756 of NZ_JBEUDO010000010.1, read as the reverse complement.
TCCTGATACACTCCGGCATCGCACCGGATTGCTTCTGTGCGAAGCACCTCGCAAAACGGGGATAGCAGTTGGCGAAGGTCGCAGTAAAACTCTAACCACCGCCAGCATATCGCCTCGCATGACAAAAACCGGTGCGCAAGCGCACCCTACGCTGACCACATAAGTGGTAAGGCGCCTACAGGGCGCACTTACGCACCACAAGCCCGGAAATTGCCTGAGAACGCACGACTCAGCTATCGGGATAGCACGCCCTGTTGGGGGCAATTACATGGTTGCAACTGCTTTACGATACAGCCCAATCAAAGGGATGAGCATTAATAGCCAGGTGGCTGGTTCAGGTATACTGGCAACTCGAACAGCTTCCAGGCGAAATGACATATTCAGAGCATCCGGACTATCAACAGACCATGCACCGGTATCATTGTCACGATACCAGTTTCTATTATCACCCGCCTGGCTCTCCAGCCAATACCAATCCGATGCTCCGTCATTGTTGAAAATAGAGAGATAATAGTCCACTCCACCCTGCAATGACCAATTGAGACCAGCCACTTTATATTGGAAAACGGTTTCGCCAAAAAGATCGACAAACCCGCTATCCTTCCCCAGTCCAGTAAAAAAAGTTTCATACAGCGGCGGAAAACCTGGCGTTGGATTTCCGCCCCCGCCATCTCCGATAATGCGTACAGTAAATGACTCCGTTTCCGGCGCAGAAGGATCGTAACTGCCCCACCAGCTGATCGATGTCAAGATCACATCCTCTGCAAACCGGAAGTCCTCCGCAACCTGAGTGCCCGCAGATCCCACACTCAGGTAACCATCCCCCCCAACATCATGTCCAACATCAAAAAAATAAGGCGCCTGCTCCAAAACCAGCGCATTGACAGTAAATGGCACGCTGCTCAGCAGCACAACTAAAAATAGTTTGATAGCTTGCCCCATATTGTGATCACCTCTTGGTTTATTGTCAGAACTTCCCGGTAAAGGCTCTTGTCAATCCAAATCACCCCACTTGGACTGAAATTCTAATATATTCCCCGTCGTATCGAACAAAAATCCTGCTGCGGCGGATACCAACGAGTGTGCAACCTTCAAATTGGATGGTGCGCAAGCGCACCCGAGAATTGCGTTTTAGCTCCTACCGCTGTCAGAAAAATTTACATTTTCCAATCTGCGTTTTTCGTTTACAAGATTAATGCTAATAAATCAATAATATGTATACTTGGCATATTTATTGCTTTAATATAAACGGTATCAATAATACAGATTTTCTCAACCGAGACTCTCTAAAACAGCATACCAACAAGAAACAACCATAATCAGAGAAAATTCAAACGCCGGGCAACTGGCGTTTTTTTTTGATAACCACGAATGGGCACCAATCTACACGAATAACAGAGGCATGGATTCGCTCAGATGATTCAAGCGGGCCGGGATAAGGGGATGTGCGGAGGTAGCTGCGGGAGCACACGGCCTGGTTGTTCTGGCGGGTGAAGATTCTACAGCTAGGTTTTTACCTGGGTACTTGCGTTTATCCCGGGTTTGCGGTGCGTAAACGCACCCTTGGCAGACGTGTATTCGGCTCGATAAGCGGAATGGTTCATGATGGCGTCTTATTTCCTTGCATCATGAACCCATGCCGGAAGAGGTTAGGCCGCCATGCCATGATGACGCAGCAGCGCATCGATTTTGGGTTCGCGTCCGCGGAATGCAATGAATGATTCGAGCGCGGAGCGGCTGCCGCCAACAGCCAGAATCTCGTTCCAGAAGCGCGCGCCGGTTTGCGCGTTGACGACCTGGCCAGCACCATTCTCCTCGAACAGGCTATAGGCGTCGGCTGACAGGACTTCCGCCCATTTGTAGCTGTAGTAGCCCGCAGCATAGCCCCCGGCGAAGATATGAGCAAAGCTGCTGGGGAAGCGACTGAACGCCGGTGGAATGATGACAGCGACCTGGAGGCGAATGGCATCCAGGCATTGCATAACGGTCTGATCACCATGCGGATCGAAATCGGTATGCAAGTGCATGTCGAACAAGGCGAATTCGATCTGGCGCAGGGTTTGCAGGCCACTCTGGAAATTCCTGGCTGCGAGCATTTTGTCGAACAAGGCGCGCGGCAGCGGCATACCGCTTTCCACATGCGCGCTCATGTCGCGCACAACTTCCCATTCCCAGCAGAAATTTTCCATAAACTGGCTCGGCAGTTCGACCGCGTCCCATTCCACACCATTGATGCCGGAGACGCCCAGTTCATCGATCTGGGTCAGCAAGTGGTGCAGACCATGGCCGAATTCATGAAAGAGCGTGATCACTTCATCATGCGTGAACAATGCCGGACGCAGCTGGCCGTTGATCGTGACGGGCGCGGAGAAGTTGCAGGTCAAGTAGGCGACCGGGGTCTGGATTTCCGAGCGGCCGATCTCCGGCACCTCGATCCGCCGCCGGGTAATGGCGTCATCCATCCAGGCACCCCCACGCTTACCGGGGCGAGCGTAAAGGTCGAGGTAGAATTGACCGAGCAATTCTCCCTTGGCATCCAGAATGTCGAAAAATTTTACATCTGGATGCCAGCGTTGCACCGGGCGTTCCGCTTCATGGATGCGGATACCATAGAGCGCCTCCACCAGCTTGAACATACCAGGCAAGACCTTGTTTTCCGGAAAGTATTGTTTGACCTCCTGGTCGGAAAAAGCATAGCGTTCGATGCGCAGCTTCTCGCTGGCATAGGCCAGATCCCAGGCTTCGAGCTGATTCAGCTTCAGCTTATCGGCGGCAAATTGCGCCAGCTCCGCCAGATCCTTGTGCGCGTAAGGCTTGGCTTTAGCAGCCAGCTCGTTCAGGAAATCGAGCACTTGCTGGGGCGTTTCCGCCATCTTGGGCGCCAGCGAAACCTGTGCGTAATTGTCATAGCCAAGCAATCTGGCTTCTTCCTGACGCAAACGAAGGATTTGTTCGATCAAGGGCATGTTGTCGCGCCCCTCGCCCTGCTCCAGGCAATTTTCCAGCTCGCTTGCGCGCGTCGCGTAGGCGCGGTACATCTGCTCACGCAACGCCCGGTTATCCGCATATTGCATGACCGGCAGATAGGAAGGCGCGTGCAATGTGAATTTCCAGCCCGGCCGGGTGATCGCCGGATCCTGTTCGGCGGCATCCCGGGCTGCCTGCAGCACATCTGCCGGAATCCCCGATAACTGCTCCTCGTTTTCGATCAGCAGATGGAATGCGTTGGTGGCATCGAGCAGATTGTCACTGAATTTTGCATTCAACGCGGAGTGCTCTTCCTGAATCTGCATGAAACGGGCTTTTTCCTCGGTTGGCAGCTCCGCGCCGCCCAGCCTGAAATCGCGCAGCTGATTCTCGACCATTTTCTTGCGTGCCTGGCTCAGCCCATCGAAGTCGGCGCTTGCACGCAACTGCTTGAACTTCTCGAACAGCACCGGATCCTGCGAGATTTCGGCGTAATACTGGGTAATGCGCGGCAGGTTGGCGGTATAGATTTCGCGCAATTCGGGACTGTTCATGACGGCATTCAGATGCGACACCTGCCCCCAGGCACGCGCCAGGCGCTCATTCACATCCACCATCGGCTGTACGAAATCCTGCCAATTGGCCAATACTGACGGATGCCTGACGTTATTCAAAACGGTGCGGCAATCGCGCAACAACTCGTCGATAGCCGGTGTGATATGTGCGTTCTGGATTTCCTCGTAATGCGGAAGACCGGAAAAATCGAGCAATGGGTTTCTCATAATCAGATAATCAATTCGCGTAAGTTAAGGATGACAATTCGGCCGCGCAAGCATGCCGGGCGTGTTTACGCGCACGATACCCTCAGCGCGGCAAGCCAGCGTGACCGGAATCATAAACAATCTGCCCGCCTACCAGGGTGAATTTTACACGGCCGCATAATTCCATACCGAGAAAAGGTGTGTTCTTTCCCTGGCTTTTCAACCTCGAGGGACTGACCGTCCAATAGTCGTCAGGATCGAAAAGACACAAATCAGCCACTGCACCGGGGGCCAGGCGGCCTGCATCCACCCCCAGCACCCGGGCAGGTTGCAAGGTGACACGCGCGAGCGCATCGGCCAGCGGCAAGCGGCTCTCCTGCGCCCACTTCAGGACCAGCGGCAGCAGCAACTCCAGGCCAGTTGCACCAGGCGCGGACTGGGCAAACGGCACCAGCTTGGCATCGTCATCGACGGGCGCATGATCCGAGCAGATGGCATCGATCGTGCCATCCAGCAGCCCCGCGCGCAACGCATCGCGGTCGGCCACGCTTCTCAGCGGTGGCATGAGATGGCAATTGGTGTCAAAGAAGCCGATATCCATATCTGTCAAATGCACGTGATGAGCAGCCACATCACAGCTCAGCGCCAGGCCTAGTTGCTTGGCTGTCCGCACCAGGGCTACCCCCTCGGCACTGGAGATACGGCAAAGATGGACACGGGCGCCCGTTTCCTTCATCAAGGAGAGAATGTTGGACAGCGCGATCGTCTCCGCGCACACCGGAATCGCCGGCAGGCCCAGCCGGGTGGCAATTTCGCCCTCATGCGCCACGCCCAAATTGGCCAGATGCACATCCTGGGGATGCAGCCATACCGCAAAGTTAAAAGTGGCGGCATACTGCATCGCCCGCATCAGCACATGCAGATTGACAAACGGCGCATCCGCCTGGCTGAAGGCGATACAGCCCGCGTCATGCAGTTCGGCCATTTCCGTCAGCCGCTCGCCCTTGAGCCCCTGCGTCAGCGCCCCGACCGGATAGACGCGCGCCCGGTCGAGATTGCGGGCGCGATGCTTGAGCATTTCGACCAGTCCTGGCTCGTCCAGCGGCGGATCGGTATCGGGCGGACAGGCCAGACTGGTAATGCCGCCCGCCACGGCCGCTTCCTGCTCCGATTCGAGCGTAGCCATGTATTCCAGCCCCGGCTCACGCAGGCGCGCGGACAAATCAACTAGGCCGGGCGCAATGACCAGCCCGCTGGCATCGATTGTGCGGCAATTCTGGAAGCCTTCCGGGCAGGTATCGATCGACACGATTTTATCATCAGCCAGATAAAGCTGGCCGACCCGATCGAGACCGCTGGCTGGGTCGATTAAACGACCCTTCTGGATACAGATTTTCATGGCAAGTAGCGTTTTAGTTTCCGGCAAGAATAGACATAACTGCCATACGGACGGCAATGCCGAAATTGACCTGCGGCAGTATCACCGACTGGGTACCGTCCGCGACATCCGAGTCAATTTCCACGCCGCGGTTCATGGGGCCGGGATGCATCACGATCGCATCGGGCTTGGCGTGCGCGAGCTTTTCAGGGGTCAATCCGTAATATTTGAAATATTCCTCGCTGCTGGGCAAATGCGCCGATCGCATGCGTTCATGCTGCAGGCGCAGCATCATCAATACGTCCACATCCTTCAATCCTGATGCCATGTCATGGTAGACATGTACACCCAGACGTTCGACCCGAGCAGGCAGCAGGGTTTTCGGCGCGATCACCCGGATCTCCGGCACACCCAGCGTGGTCAACGCATGAATTTGCGAACGCGCAACCCGAGAATGCAGGATATCGCCGATAATTGCTACCCGCAGCGCCCGGAAATCCTGCTTGTAGCGGCGGATTGTAAAAACATCGAGCAAGGCCTGCGTGGGGTGGGCATGCCAGCCATCGCCGGCATTGATGACATGAATCTCGGGCCTGACATGTTTGGCGATCAGGTGCGCCGTGCCGCTCAGGCTGTGACGCACCACAAACATGTCCGCATGCATGGCCGAGAGATTGTCGACCGTATCCAGCAGCGCTTCACCCTTGGTTTGCGACGATACCGCCATGTTGAGATTGATGACGTCGGCAGAGAGACGTTTTGCCGCGATCTCGAAAGTGGTGCGGGTACGGGTGCTCGGTTCGAAAAACAAATTGAAGACCGATTTGCCCCGCAATAAAGGGATTTTCTTGACTTCCCGCTCGGTCACGCCAGTGAACGATTCCGCCGTATCGAGAATATGCTGCAGAATCGATGCGGGCAGTCCTTCCGTGGTGAGCAGATGCTGCAGTTCGCCATTTTTGTTCAGTTGCGGATGCGCACTCATGATCTTGGATGTCTAACTTAGATGTGGAAAAGCATGCGGGTTGATGGATAGAGAAAGCAGTCAAACGGCAGGATGAGCGCCGTCACCCGAAAGCCGGGAGTGGCCATATCACGCCAACGGCCACAGCAGGTTCAGCAATCTGCCGCAGCGCCCCGCCCGGACAAGGCGCCACTGACAATGTCGCGCAGACCCAGACTCAGCCGCCCGTCTTCGGCCTGTTTCAGTTCCAGCATGCTATTTGCCGGTAAAGACAGCGTTGTGCCGGTGTACTGCGCCGCAACCGGCAGCTCCCGGCCGCCTCTATCCACCAGCACTGCCAGATGAATGCTGGCCGGACGGCCATAGTCGAACAATTCATTCACAGCGGCGCGGACCGTTCTGCCGGTATAGAGCACATCATCCACCAGGATGATATGGCTGTTTCCGACTTCGAACGGTAGCTGCGAGGGTTTGACCTGCGGGTGCAGCCCTATTTTACTGTAGTCATCACGATAAAAAGAAATATCCAGCACACCTAACGGGGTCTTGACCTGCAATGTCTGATGGATGCGTTGCGCCAGCCAGGCGCCGCCGGTATGGATCCCGACGATAATTGTATCATCGGCGACAGCCGGCCGGAGTTGCGCGATGAGTGCGGCAAGCAATTGTTCTGCGTCAGGAAGCGGCATAGGAAGCATCGAAAAAGGATTGAAGGATATGCTGGGCGGCAATCTGGTCGATCATCGGCCGTTGTTTTCTGCCCGAGACACCTGCTTCCTCTAGCGCGGAACGGGCGGTGATCGTCGTGTAGCGCTCATCGACCAATACGACCGGCACGCCAAAACGGCCTTCCAGGCGTCTGGCAAAACGGCGGCACAAATGGGTCAGCTCATGCTCCGTCCCGTCTGCATGGACAGACAGCCCCACCACCAGCAGCACCGGCTGCCAGGTTTCAAGCAACTCGGCAATACTGTCAAAGCGCAGTTTCGTCACGACCTGATCGATGGTTGTCAACGGATGCGCCAAGCGCAATTCATATTCACCGATGGCGACCCCTATCCGCCGCTTCCCGAAATCGAACGCAAGCACGGTGCCGGATGACGCGTTGCGGGAAAGGGATGCCAGACCTTCGTTCATGCGCATAACGGCCCTGATCGCTCGCCAGGGAGTATCTCAGGCATGGCCGACTTCATTGGATAAATTGCTGAAATCGATGCCGAGCGATTGCATGGCAGCAGGCAGCCGTTGCTCGGTCGATAGCTCGAACAGGATTTGCGCCGAGGCGGGAACCGTCAACCAGGCGTTTTGCGCCAGCTCCTGTTCAAGCTGGCCGGCTGACCAGCCTGAATAACCCAGTGTCACCAGCATTTTTTCAGGGCCTTGACAATCCGCAACCGCCTGCAGGATATCGATGGAAGCCGTCAACCCTATGGTCGTATTGGCGGATAGTGTCGTTTTCCAAGATCCGATAGGTTGGTGCAATACGAACCCGCTGTCGATTTGCACCGGTCCGCCCAGCAGCACCATCGAATCCGAAGGCGTGACTGTCTTGGGCGACATGCCGAGTTGTTTCAGTAATTCCTCGACCGAGAGGGTGGTCGGGCGATTGACCACCAGTCCCAGCGCACCTTGCTCATTGTGTTCGCAAATATAGGTCAAGGTCTTGGCAAAGAAGGAATCTTCCTGGCTGGGCATGGCAATCAGAAAATGATCGGTGAGATTGACGTTTTGCATCACAGCGTTGTCGATTCGAAAAAGTTGTGCAATCAAACCCAATAGGCCGTGCGCGTCATGGTCTTCGAGCCAAGCTTCATGGCCAGCCTGACAGGCAGAGGCAGCTCGCCGCCCCCATGCGAAATGGCCATGGTTGCATGACACGCTTCATCGACTTTCATCTGCGACACGATCGCACGGCTACGGACATCCTGATAAGGCAGGCGGCGTAAATGGTCGGCCAGATGCGCTTCGACCTGGCGCTCCGTTTCGGCCAGGAAACCCAGGTTCCACTTATCGCCAAGCACACCAGCAACCAGTCCCAACGTGAATGAACCGCCATACCAGAGCGGATTGAGAAAACTCTTGCGTCCACCCAATTCGGCAATGCGCCGTTCCGTCCAGGCGAGATGCTCGGTCTCTTCGCGCGCAGCCTGGCTCAGGGCTTGCTGTACCGTGACATTGCGCGCTGTCAGCGCCTGACCCTGATAAAGCGCCTGCGCACAGACTTCGCCGACATGGTTAATCCGCATCAGCGCAACCGATTCACGTTTTTCGGCTTCGCTCAATTCATTTTCGGGCAGGTTCCTGCCTGGCACCGGGCGGATGGTATTGGCTGGCACCAGCAGTGTACGCAAAGCATTATCAAAACCAATGATTAATTTATCTACCTTCAGCATGGCTCTTCTCTCTTATCGATGTGGCCGCGTTAAGACTGAATTCCGCGCGAAACGCCGAAACAGGTTTCCGGGCAAAAACTCCGAATATTCATAGTACAGCTATTGTGGGGTGTGGGGCATCGACTCGCCCGCCGAATGGCGGCTGCCTACCCCTGCAACACGTGGCGCGCTCCAATCCCCAGGCAACGGCAAAGTAGCCTCGATGGTCCATGATCGGCTTGCTGCGCCTGATTTGGGTTCCAGCCTTGGCCATCACCCGCCTGCATCACATTGCCGAATGGGGAAAATGCGCTGCGCGCTTGCCCATGCTTTTCATTGTATACGCATTTGCCGCGCAAGCAATGTCACAGGATGCAGAACCTCGATATTTCTCCCTTTTTTCATCAGGCCATTGGCCATATGCAATGCACACCCGACATTGGCCGTCACCAGGTAGTCGGGATCCGCCTGCTCGATAGCCTGCAGTTTATCATCAAGCAAGGCATTCGCGAACGCGGGCTGGTCCAGGTAATAGGTGCCAGCCGCCCCGCAGCATTGGTCGTTGCCGGCCAGCGCCTGGATTTCAAGACCGGGCACCCGTGCCAGCAGCGGGTAAAGATGGCTGGATGCACGCAAAACGTTGCGCAGGGTACAGGCTTCATGCACGGCCACTTTCCTCTGCAAGGGGGCGAAGCGGATTCCGCTCCAGTCTTGCCCAGCCAGAAACTGGTTGATATCCATGACCGGCACAGCTGCTGCATGCGCTGGTGATTGCGCCGCGACATCCGCCAGCTGAGCACCACAACCCGAAGCGGTGCTGAGGATGGCCTGAATGTCCAGCCCGGCGAATGCCTGATGATTTCGCCGAGCGAGTGCTGCCACCTCATCGGCAAGGCCGGCATGCTGGTAAAGCGCGCCGCAGCAGGTTTGCGCGCGCGGCACATGCACCGTATAGCCCAGCCGGTTCAGTACGGTCAGCGCCGAAAGGAGCGTTTCCATATCGATTACACGCGCCACACAACCCAGGAACAATGCGACAGCGCCACGCGGCTGTCCTTTGGCCGGGTATGAAGTGCGCCAAAAATGACCAGGCAGAAGACGATGGGTCAGAAACCACTGGGACTGTATCAGCGCATGTTTTTTCAGTATATTCAGCCGCAAAAGCATGGCCAGAAGACGACTTTTGACCATTAAACGCACAAACGGGCGCAGCATGTCGAAACGAGCCGGATGAGCAATCAAGGCCCGCTCAAGAAAATGCCGCAAACGGCCCTGCCGTGACTGCCCACCTCCCCCGTCTTTGACCCTGACTTGGACATTGGCCTGGATCATGGTGCGCGCATGATCGATCAAGCGGCCATAGGCAACGCTGTTCGGACAGACCCGTTCGCAAGCACGGCAAGTCAAACAGCGGTCCATGTGCTGCACATAGCGCGCATTCATGGGGATGCGCGCGCTGGTGACGCCGCTCATCAGCGCAATGCGGCCACGCGGCGAGTCCGCTTCCGACTGCGTCAGACGATAGGTTGGGCAATGCGGCAGACAGAGTCCGCAAGCCACACATCGGTTTGCCTCGGCGAGCAATTCAGCCGATGGATCCGCAGGCGTGAGTGCTTGCTGGTTTTCTGTACTGTTTGCTGGGTGGAATGATGAATTTTTCATATTTTAAAAACTGTTTAGAGATTCCGATTTTCAGCGATCACGCCGTCCACTCATCTGCAATTCAACTTCATCTTCATCTATATGCATAGATAGCTTTTCCTGGATCGGCATAACCGGTATTTATTGACACGGCCGGCAGAGCTTGACCATTTGGTTGCCTTCCAGAATTACGGTACGCAAGCGCATCCCTCCATACTTCGTGGTTGCGAGCCACATAGGCGGCGCGGCAATCCAGCAGATGCCGTGGCGGAGATTTTCATTACTACTGCAGGATGACTGAAAAAGGTTCATGAGCATGTTGCTATTTGCACCCCGACAGACGAATCTTCCCTCAAAACTTGATTTTATCGCTTGCTAATTACCTGAAAACTACCATAGAATTACGGGTTTTAGTTTACAAATAAATCATTTAATAAGGGATACTATGGTAGTAGTAAGACTGGCACGCGGCGGCGCCAAGAAACGTCCTTTTTACAGCATGGTTGTGGCAGACTCCCGCTGCAGACGGGATGGCAGGTTCATTGAGCGCGTAGGGTTTTACAACCCGCGCGCAACCGGTGGCGAGGAAAGTTTGCGTATTCACATGGATCGCCTGACATACTGGCAGTCTCAAGGCGCACAGCTGTCCGACACGGTATCAAGACTCGTCAAGCAATTTGGTAAGCAACAGCACAACACGCCAGCCCAAGACTGAGCCAAACGCTTTGCCGGCAGGCGAGCAAATGGTGGTGCTGGGCCATGTGATCGGGCCGCATGGCATCCGCGGCCAGCTTAAAATTGCCTCTTATACTGAAACAATCGAGGGACTGTTTGATTATCCGGTATGGTGGCTTGGCAAAGATGGAAGCCATTGGCGAGCAGTGCATCCCGCTTCATATATTATTCATGACGGCCGCTTGATTGCCACGGTGGCCGGATCGAGTGATCGCACCAGCGCTTCCGAACTAAAAGGATTGCAGATTGCGGTGCCACGCAGCGAGTTGCCACAGCTACCCGAAAACGGGGAAGACGGCTATTACTGGCTGGACCTGATCGGCATGCACGTTTGCAATACGCAAGGCGAGGCACTGGGCACTGTCACCGGATTGCTCGAGACCGGTGCGAACGAGGTGCTACAAGTCGGCCTTGCGGGAAGCGACAAGGAAAGATTGATCCCTTTCATCGATCAGATCATCGTCGAGGTTGACCTGAAATCCCGGAGGATCACGGCAGATTGGGGGCTGGACTATTGAAGGCGGTGAGTTTTGTCATTTGAGATCGATGTCATCACGCTTCTGCCGGGCATGTTCGATGCGATTACGCAATTCGGTATAACGAGCCGGGCAAATAAAAACGGCTTATATCGTCTGCGCACCTGGAACCCGCGTGATTATGCGACCAATCGTTACCGGACAGTCGATGATGCACCTTATGGCGGTGGACCGGGCATGGTCATGATGGCGCAGCCACTGGACCAGGCAGTTACCCACGCCAAAGCCTGGCAAGCCGGGCATGCTGTCAATAAATCGCGTGTTATCTACCTTTCGCCCCAGGGGAAATGCCTGGATCACGAAAAAGTTTTACAGCTGTCCAGGCTGGAAGGTTTGATACTGCTGTGCGGCCGTTACGAAGGAATCGATGAGCGGTTGATCGAGCGCCAAGTGGATGAAGAGATTTCAATTGGAGATTATGTGATTTCTGGCGGAGAATTGGCGGCCATGGTGCTGGTCGATGCCTTAGTGAGGCAGCTTCCCGGTGCCCTGGGTGATGCCACTTCAGCTGATCAGGACTCCCTGGTCGATCACCTGCTGGAATATCCGCATTACACGCGACCCGAAGTCTATCAGGCGCAACCTGTTCCCGAGGTGCTGCTCTCCGGCAATCATGCGAAAATTGAGCGCTGGCGGTTGCAGCAATCGATTGGCAGGACCTGGCTTAAAAGGCCCGATCTACTGGCAAAGAAATACCCGGAGGGACTCCCTGAAGATGAGCAGAAATTACTAGAAGAATTTAAAGCAGCACAACACTCACAAGCTGCCAGCCAGCCCATGAACATGATAAAAAAACAGGAGCAATGAAAATGAATTTAATCGAGCAGTTGGAACGCGAGGAAATAGCAAGACTGGACAAGACGATTCCGGACTTTTCTCCGGGTGACACCCTTGTCGTCAATGTGAACGTCGTGGAAGGTGATCGCAAACGCGTCCAGGCTTTTGAGGGCGTCGTCATTGCCAAACGCAATCGCGGACTCAATTCCTCATTCATCGTGCGAAAAATTTCCAGCGGCGAAGCTGTCGAACGTACTTTCCAGACTTATTCCCCATTGATTGCCAGCATGGAAGTCAAGCGACGGGGTGCGGTGCGTCGGGCAAAACTTTATTACCTGAGAGACCGTTCAGGCAAGTCTGCGAGAATCCGGGAAAAACTGCCCGCACGCGGCACCAGCAGGAACGCTGCCGCGGCCGAGACCAAATAAAAACGCCACAGCAGAAAACACGCGGGACGGGTGCAACACCACAACCCATCCCGCGCTGACTCACCTGGCTGCCGACATCAGCGCGGCCTGCAGCATTGTCATATCACGCCTCCGCCCTATCGTGCTGCACGCAGCACTTTACTCAGCCAACAGCTTGCTGACATTTCCCGGCGGCCGGCCCAGTACCGCATCATCACCACGCACAACAATCGGACGCTGGATCAAATCCGGATTGTCTGCCATCAGCTGCAACAACGCTTCATCATTCAGCGATTCGCTGCCCTGGGCAAGTGGTTCATCCGCGCGCAGAAGCCCCCGGACCGGCATATCGAGCTTGCGCGCCAGCTCACGCAACAACTCGACCGATAACGGCTGCTCGTAATAATTGATGCTGTCGAATGCCTTGCCACTCTGGTCGAGAATCGCCAAAGTCGCACGGCACTTGCTGCAGGTAGATTTCTGATAGATGGTTATTTTATCGTCCATAATAGGCCTGCCCGGATTTCATTAAATACCACATTCCTTGGAAATCGCCGCATGGGCCGCAGAAGAGCCCTTCAATCCGAAGGTATCCGTTGTTGCGGTACCCTGTGCCGAAACACCCTTGACAATCATCGTGCTGCCGCCTCGTATGGCAACCGCCAATTTGTTGTCGGCCGCCGCATCAGACGCCCAGGCGGTTTCATCCTGAGTAAAAAGCTTGAACTGCTGGGCGCCGATCTGAACGGTTACTTCACTATCCGATTTGAATGGGTAGCCCGCCACGAAACTGAATACATTCTTGCTTTTTTCCGCAGGACGATGGGTCACGAGCGCGAACACATCTCCCCGCTTGGAATAATTACCTTCTTTCTTTTTGGGCTTGCTGACCATGTAACAAACCTTGCTCTTGTTCTCCAGGTAGACATAGGCAGTCCAGTCATCAAACTCACCGATCGCTTTGGGTTCGGCCGCATGCACCATACCGCTCGTGACAAGCGCGGCCAGAAGCATATTTATTCGAGTGAATGTTCGTCTCATTACATGAAACTCCATATTTGCATATTCATTGTGATTATCCCATTCGGTATCCAGCGCACAATCCGATATGGAGACTTATCAGTTGCAGCCTTCCATTTTATAAATGTAGTATCCGTTCTGCTTAATGGCTTCGACCACTTCGTCAGGCGCGCCCTGGCTGTGACAAAAGCGGCACTCTTCGCTGGTCACGGCCGCATCAGCTTCCCCGATGGAAGCCAGCCACTGCTTGGCAAATTCAATTGCTTGCTTGTCATCCCGCACATCGGTAAACACATCGAAATGCATAATGTGACCATCCTTGGCTTTGACGTAAGTATCATAAACATGAATTTGCATAAATTTCTTCCTTAAAATAGATCAATTAAAAATAAGCTGAATCGATTGGATGGCCGATATTATGCCATTTTTCGCCGGGCGACGATAACGCCATCTCGCGTGGGATTGATGAATGCATCAAACGCCGGATCACTGAAAATCAACTGGTTGTGCGCTTTGATCGCTTCGGTCCAGCCGGGATGGGTATCGGTAAAATCATCCACAGCCACTCGGCCATGCCAGAGCACATTATCGGCAATATACAAGCCTCCCGGCCGGATCCTCTCCTTGGCCATGTGCCAGATATCGGGATATCCACCCTTATCGGCGTCGTTATAACAGATATCGAACATGCCTTCAGTTTGCGCAAAAATATCTTGCGCATAGCCTGTGTGATAAGCCACCCTCTCCCAGAGCCCCGCAGCACTGAGATATTGCGCGGCCTTTTCCTGATTCAGCGGGTTGCTGTCGGTGCAGATGATTTGACCACCCTGCCCAACCGCCCGAGCAAACCAGTACGCAGAATAGCCGTAACCGCTTCCGAACTCAAATACCCTGCGGGCATCAATCATTTTTGCAAGCATTTCCAGCGAAGCACCAACGAGCCGTCCCACAATCGGGAAATTATTCTCCCAGGCGTAGGCCTCCATCTCGGTCAGCACCTCATGGTCGGTTTGCCCCATCAGGGTCAGCATGTAATGCTCGATCGCGGGATCGACCGGTGCAAGCACACTCGAATTGTCACTGCCCGGCATTTGCAGATTGGTCATAACTCGGTCCTCCTCATTACTTGATCAATTATCCAGGAAACTTCAGCTGGGGGCTGAACGGTAGAAGCGGCAAAATATTCTAGGAGGTTGTCCGAGAATAGCGATCGTAGCGAGGGAGAGGCTGGTTGAGTTGGATTTTTCGATCATTTGAGGCGAATAGTCGTTCTATTCAACGAAAAGGATCGGAAAATCCAGCCAGCCAGAATCGTCCGCAGTAGATCAGTCTATTCTCGGACAGCCTCCTAGTACTCCGTTCCGCCAAACCGATTACATGAAATCGCGCCTTCGCCTGTCATGCGTTGTTGCAAATCCTCGCCATAGCTACGGCTATGACTGCGGTTTGCGCCTAGCCTGGCAGGCGAATCCATCGATTTCATTTGCAAGCTAATTGACGGAACGGATTACTAGGCATCGGCTGTTGCCTCATGGGCGGTCAAAGACGTATCGTCTATTGTATCCGATTCATTTGGCTGCTGCTGCCGCCAGCAAATCACCAGAGCCGTAATGACAAGCAGCAATGGCGGAATCCGGCTAAACAACAAGAAAACATGGGACAGCCCGGCCATGACGATATAGCATACCATCGCCGCGCCAAGCAGGCCCATTCGGCAGCGCTTGAATGCCTGAAACCAGCACCATAACAAAAATACCCATGCGGATATGCCCAGCAGCCCCAAATGCACCCCAACCTCGATCCATTCATTATGAAAATGCACCGTTTTCTGGAACTCGGGCAGATTCCGGTAAATCCCCTGTTGGTGTGTCACGATCTGCTCATCGAAATACTGTCTGGCCATCCCAGCGCCATGTCCCAGCAGCGGACGTTCGGCAATGCCGCGCAGACCGATTTCCCACATTGCCAGCCGGTAACCCAGGCTGGTTTGATAATGGCCTTGCTGGAACAATCGCAGGTCGGTGCCGGCCTGGTACAGCCTTTCCTGCAGGACATCGCTGCTCGCGGCAAATACAGCAATGGCCACCACTGCTGCAGTCAGACTGGCCATTAACTTTCTACCCTCGATTCTGTAACGCAGCACCAGTATCAGCAGCAACGCTGCCAGGGTGGCAACCAGCAATCCTCTCGAACTCTGATTGAATTGCAGAAACAACAACAGCAAGGCCAATAACCAGGAGAAACATGCCCGGCGTCTGGTTGCTGCGATACAGCCGTAAAATGCTGCCAGTATCACGCCCGTGCCGATCGCCGCCGAATAACCCAGATAGGAAAACTTAAGCCAGGGAATCCCTTGCGCACCTTCAATCGCCCATTGATAACTGCCGAGCGCCAGAATACCCACATAGCCGCTCAGTAACGCGCCCACCGCCCAGGGCCATCGATTGTTATTCAACAACGCGAAAAAAGGAATGAAAGTCAGCAAGATGAAATACTTTTTCCATTTGCCTTCGAAGGCCGCCGGGAAATCACTCCATAACAAACCCAGCAGCCATACACCGCAAAACACCAGGATGCCCCATACCAACGGCTGCTTGATCAATCGATCAAGTTTGAACAAGCCACCATCAACCAGCCAGGCCAGCGCCAAAACGGGAATTGCACTATAGAATAAGCCGTTATGCCACAGCGCAATACAAAACAGCCCCAGCGCAAACCTCGCCAGCAGCTCGCGCCAGCCGAGTGCATGCCCATACCAGAAGACAAGTTTGCTGAAGAATCCAGTCTGTTCGTTACCAGAATCAGGTGCTGCACTCATGCGCTTGCCGGATCGGGTTCAAATACACAACAGGTTTCGCCCCAGTTCTGGGTCGTTCTGGCCTTTAATGCCAGACCAGCCTGCCGCATGATCTCAATGGCTTCCTGTTGCTCAGCATCGGTCCCCAATTCAACGATGACGGAACGCAGATTGGGATGCCTCAGAACGTTCCCAGCCGCTTTGAGGATCTGAATCTCAATCCCATCCACATCGATTTTGATGTAATTCGGATATGGAAATCCCCACTTGGCGCACAACTCATCCAGCGTCACGCCGAACATCCCCTGGACATGCGAAGCGGGCACCTTCATGGCCTCGAGCGATTCCCGCCCGAACTGCGAGCGGTTGCCACCCGGAATGAATTTGGGCACATACAATTTATCAAATCCGTTATTTCCGCCGATCGCGACACAATAGGCGGTGATCTGATCTTTCAAATCGTTAAGCCAAATATTCTTGTTCAACGCATAGTAGTTGTTACTTTGTGGCTCAAAAGCAAAAACTCGAATGCCGGCACCGAATTTTTTAGCCGGGTAAAGGGAATATTGACCGATATTGGCTCCGATATCGAAGTAGCACGCACCCGGCTCAAAACTGTCCAGCCAGTCCAGGGTATCCGGCTCCTTTACGGAATAGGTCCGGATGCGCTTGAGGACGCGCCAATGATCGACCGTCAATTGAATCGGCTGCCCCCTGACTTGCACCGTCTTGGCACCCCCCTTGACCGCATAAGCCGCTACCACCAGATTTTTCAGGAACTCGACCGAGAACAGATTAGACATTGCGACCCTCCGCAGTTGGATTATTCGGTGCATCCCGGACAGTGGCTGCCCCGCCCCCGCCCGTCTCTTCCAGCAAAGCGACATAGCGTGACAATACCGCCTTGCCTCCCACGTCCAACACATGGTCCAAGAACTTTTGCCGATGCGCTTCCAGGTAAAAGTCCTGACAGCCCCTGGCAAGAAAATGACTGATCTTCTCATAGACATCATCCCGGCAGTGCAGCGCTGTTTCTGGCATGTATTCAGCCACTGCCGAACGCCCAGCGTGCAGATAATCGGCTGCCAGAACGGGCTGCCTGGAACGAACCGCCTCGAATACCACCGAGGTCGCCAGATCGATGCAGACATCGGCCCAGTTCATCAGATGCACCGAATGCATGCTGTCGCTGGCGATACGCACATTCTTCAATTTCTGCAATGACTTGCTGCGGGTGAACGACTGTTTCCAGCCACTCCGCGTGTGTGGCTTAATGATGAGCTCGACTTGCTCGAAGGCAGCGATCAAGTGCACGACTTCACTGACTTCTTCCCAGAAGGTCGTAAAGTTTGCCTTTCGCAAGAACATCACAATCTTGAGTCGCTTCTGATTCCCGATATTGGCCAGCGGCGATGGCGGCGCCAAAATTTTCAGCCTAGCGAGCCATTCTTCGCTGAAACGCGGGGAACCCAGGATGGCGATTGCCTGCTCCTCGAGAAAGGGCCGGAAACGCTGCGCACATAATTCATTGGGAACAACCAACCGGTCAAAAATGCGCGCGGCGGAAAATGTCGCATCCGGCCCCAGCCGCCACTCCCCGCGCCGGATCAGTTGATTCGCGTGAGGACTATCGCCATGCGGCAGTGACACTGTGCCCAGTCCCTGTTTGCGCGCCATGGCAACGACGGCTTCCACCCATTCCACTGCGATCACCGAGTTGCGTTCAATCCAATCGAATGCTAACACGCCTCGCGTATCCTGGCCGAATGTCCGCTCCAGCAGTAACTGTCCCGTTTTGCACCACAGTGGCGCACGCCGCCTGGCCGTGTAAACATTGGCCAGGCGGCGCACCAGGGGCCCGACGAAGGAACGGCGCAAATTACCAGTCAACAGCAACATTTGCAGTCGCCAGGCCGTATACAACCAGGGTGTAAACAGCTCGCTCACATGCGCCACCTGCACCCCATCAAGTCCTGCCAAATATTCAAGCCGGAAATCCTGCCGGAATTTCCTGGACCCGATCAACACGACATCGCAAGTATGTCCGGATTCGGCCCATTTCATAATGACCGGCGTTATATGATCAATATCGTTATAATGGCGGAGAAAAAAAAGGGCTTTCATGCCTGTGTTATCATGCGGGAATTTAGAAAATATGCAGTCATCGGTCTGGTGAATGCCGCATTATACACAGCGAATGATCTCCATGAATCCGGTTGCAACAACTTGCTCAAAATCACTCACATCGTTCGTTCATCCATGCAGTCAGGAATTCGAAGCCGCCTGCCGCTCAATGAGTCGCACCTTTATACCAATACTTGAATCCATATGAAAACGATCGCTATGATTCCTGCGCGCATGGGTTCTTCGCGCTTTCCCGGCAAACCGCTGGCACAGCTACTGGGACGCACCATGCTGGAACATGTCTACCAACGCGTCGCCATGAGCAGCTCGCTGGCCGCCACTTATATCGCGACTTGCGACGAAGCCATCCGGCAGGCAGCAGCATCCTTTGGCGCGCCAGTCATCATGACCGCCGATAGCCACGAGCGCGCCAGCGACCGAATTGCCGAAGCTGCCGAGCAGACGGATGCCGATTTGATCGTCATGGTGCAAGGAGACGAACCTATGGTGCACCCGGCCATGATCGACGCGGCTGTCGCCCCTTTTCATCACAATACTCAATTGGAATGCGTCAACCTGACACGCCGCATCGATGATGAAGCGGATTTCAGGAACCCCAACACGATCAAAGTTGTCATGGATTTACAAGGGAATGCCCTGTTCATGACACGCCAGCCCATTCCGACACTGGCCCAGGGTGGGCTCGATATGACACCGGTTTATAAACAAGTATGCATCATCCCCTTCACACGCGCTTGCCTGAACGCGTATTGCAGCCTGCCGCCCACACCGCTGGAACAGCTGGAATCCATCGACATGCTGCGCCTGCTGGAGCATGGCCGGCAGATCAGGATGATAGAAACGCATTATGACACCCAGGCCGTCGATACCGAGGCGGATCTGGCGCGTGTGGTCGGCCTGCTGGCAGACGATCCCTTGCTTACGCAATACTAATACTAACAACCGGAACCGCATTTCGCATGTCACTTAAAACCCGACTGACCCGCCGTGAATTGACCATCGGCTCATGGATTACGCTCGGCCATACTGCCATTGCAGAAATCATGGCCGAGGCCGGTTTCGACTGGCTGGTGCTCGATGCAGAGCATAGCGTGCTGGAATTGAGCGAAATTCAGAGGATGATACAGGTGCTCGATGGGCGGCATTGCCCGGCCATTGTGCGCCTGACGTCCAATCATCCGGACCAGATCAAGCGCGTCATGGATGCAGGCGCAACCGGTGTGATGGTGCCCATGATCAAGTCCGCCACGGATGCTGCCGCAGCGGTCAGCGCTGTATATTATCCGCCTGCAGGCAATCGGGGCGTTGGCCTGGCGCGCGCCCAGGGCTATGGCGCAAGTTTCCAGGCATATCGGCAGTGGCTGCAGGCGCACGCAGTCGTCATCGTCATGATCGAGCACATCGAAGCAGTCCAGAATATCGATGCGATACTGTCAGTCCCGAATGTGGATGCCTACATCATTGGACCATACGATCTTTCCGGCTCGATGGGCCGGCCGGGCGAGCTCGATCACCCGGAAGTGCAAACGGCTATTCGCCAGGTTCTGGAAGCCGGCATCCGCCACCATAAAGCGGGCGGCATTCACGTCATTGAACCCGATCCGGCCGCATTGCAGCAGCGCATCCAGGACGGCTTCACCTTTCTGGGCTATAGTCTGGACATCCGCATGCTCGATTCCCTTTGCCGCAATCATCTCCAAATCATCAAAACCCGTTCATGAGTAAAATCGTCATTTCCACTTCCTCCTTCGATCTCGACAGCAATCCCGCCCTGCAACGCCTGCGTGCACAGGGGATCAATCTGACCAGCAATCCGCATGGGCGCAAATTGACTGAGGATGAAATCCTCACCCTGCTTGGCAATGACACGGTCGCCTTGTTAGCTGGCGTCGAACCGCTTACCGAACGCGTATTGACAGCCGCTGCCGGTAGTTTGCGTG
The DNA here is from genome assembly GCF_050584665.1 of Nitrosomonas sp. ANs5. Taxonomy (NCBI): domain Bacteria; kingdom Pseudomonadati; phylum Pseudomonadota; class Betaproteobacteria; order Nitrosomonadales; family Nitrosomonadaceae; genus Nitrosomonas; species Nitrosomonas sp. ANs5. Next base: position 47,316 of record NZ_JBEUDO010000010.1, on the reverse strand, counting down.
TGATTGCACGCTGCGGAACCGGGCTGGACAATGTTGACCTGGCCGCAGCCTCGCGGCTGCATATCAAGGTGTTGAACACGCCCGCTGCACCCGCCCAAGCAGTCGCTGAATTGACCCTGGGGCTGATCCTCTGCAGTCTGCGCCAGATCTGTCAAACCGATCGGCTGATACGCCAGGGTAAATGGCCCCGGACACAAGGCCGCTTACTGGCTGGCAAAACCGTTGGCATCATTGGATGTGGACATATCGGACAGCGCGTGGCGCGTCTATGCCTGGCATTCGATGCGCATGTCATTGCCCATGACCCCTATCAGCAGCAAATGCCCGAGGGCGTGACAGCCCTACCATTGGAGACACTCCTGCAGCAGGCCGATCTGGTCAGCCTGCACCTGCCCTATTCAGCGAAGGTTCACCATTTGCTGAATGCGCACACGATTGCCCGCATGAAACCCGGCGCGATCCTGATCAATACGGCACGCGGCGGGTTGATCGATGAAGACGTGCTGCACCACGCGCTGGAAACCGGCCATCTGGGTGCCGCTGCACTGGATTGCTTCGAGCAGGAGCCTTATGCTGGGCCTTTACGTGAATCCGAACGCATAATTCTGACCTCACATATCGGATCGCTCGCACGCGAAGCACGGCAACGCATGGAGCTCGAAGCAGCAGAGAATCTATGGCAAGGATTGGTTGAGACAGGTGCGGTCCATGCATAACAGCTCCCATCCCGAAGAAATAGCCGTTGTACTGGGTGCCGGGGGCTTCCTAGGCAGTCATGTCGCCGATGCGCTCTCCAATGCCGGCTATCGGGTCCGCCTGTTTGATCGCACGCCTTCTCCGTATCAGCGGCCCGACCAGGAAATGATCGTGGGCGATCTCATGGATCTTGATCAGGTCGTTGAAGCTGTCCGGGACGCGGCGTTCATCTATAATTTCGCAGCAATTGCCGATATCGATGAAGCCCATGACAAGCCACTGGCCACCGCCAGCGTCAACGTACTCGGCAACATGCATGCATTGGAAGCCGCCCGTATTGCCGGTGCACGCCGCTTTGTCTTTGCCAGCAGCGTCTATGTCTACTCCGAGTCCGGTTCGTTTTATCGCGCCAGCAAGCAAGCTGCCGAACGCTTCACCGAAACCTACCATGAGCGATATGGGCTGGATTACACCATTCTGCGCTATGGGTCGCTGTATGGCCGGCGTTCGGACAAACGCAACGGCATCTATCGCATGCTGCATGAGGCCATACAAAATCACTCCATCACTTATCGCGGCAGCGGCGAAGCCATCCGGGAGTATATTCATGTCGAAGATGCCGCACGCATGAGTGTACAAATTTTGGCCCCGGAATTCGCCAACCGCCATCTGATTTTGACCGGCCAGGAAAAACTGCGCGCACGCGATGTCATGACCATGATTTCGGAGATCATGCCCTGGCCGGTTGCGCTGCATTTCGATGAAGCCAATCCGGTGCATCACTACCAGATCACGCCTTACGCTTTTCAACCCCGTATTGGCCGCAAACTCGTACTGAACGAGCATGTCGATCTGGGACAAGGGCTGCTCGACTGCCTCAGGGAAATCCATCAACAGATCAATCAAGGTCACGAAGAAAACGATACGACGCCTTCCACCTCGGATAATTGGGCATGAATACCTTCATCAAACCCCTACAATACTGGCAAGCCATCATTTTTGACTTCGACGGCGTCGTGGTTGAGTCTGGCGATATCAAGGCCCAGGCCTTTGCCGAACTGTACCGCGACTACGGCGAGACCATCGCACAAGCCGCTGTCACCTATCATCGCGCCAACGGCGGCATGTCGCGTTATCGCAAGTTTCATTATTTCCAGCAACAATTACTGCACAAACCACCGCTCACTCTGGAAGAAGAGCAGGCACTCGATAGACGCTTTTCGCAGCTCGTCATGGAAGCGGTAATTGCCTGCCAGCCTGTGCCCGGCGCGGATACGCTGATTCGCCAGGCGGCTGCCAGCATTCCCCTATTCGTCGCCTCCGGCACGCCTGAAAACGAACTGCATATCATCGTCGAACGGCGCGGCCTGTCCCCTTATTTCACCGAGGTGCGCGGCGCGCCCGCGCTGAAAGAGACACTGGTTGCCGACATCTTGTCGGCCCACGCACTGGCTGCCGAACGGGTACTGATGATCGGCGATGCGCTGGTCGATTACGAAAGCGCACAGGGTAACGGCGTTGCGTTTATCGGCCGCGTCCGCCCCGGCGATCCCAACCCTTTCCCGGAACAGGTTGCAACCTTACCTGACCTATGCCAGCTCACCACCTGATCCAGCGTCACTATTTCAGTCACCTGTCCGCACTGACCCATGCGTTTGTCCAATATGCCAGCACGACCCTTCGTGACGCACTCGCTCAGAGAGGCCAGGCCAGTTTGGTCGTGCCGGGCGGCCAAACCCCGCGCGCCTATCTGCCACAGCTAGGGCAGCAGGATTTACCCTGGGATCAGATTTATATCACACTCAGTGATGAACGCTGGGTGAATGCTTGCCACCAAGATTCAAATGAGCGATTGCTGCGCGAGCATTTCCTGCAAAATATGCGGATACCGCCACACTTCATCCCTTTCAAAACCTCACATGCGCATCCAGAGCTGGCGATTGCCAGCCTCCATACCCGTTTGTCCGCAATCCCCAGGCCTTTCAGCCTGACCATTCTCGGCCTGGGAGAAGATGGCCATATTGCTTCACTCTTTCCCGGCATGACGCTCGATCCGTCTGCCCCCCATCTATGCCAAGCCGCCACGCCACCGGCTGCACCCGCCCTGCGCATGAGTCTCAGTTTCCGGGCATTGATTGACAGCGACCATATCAGCCTGGTCATCACAGGAAACGGTAAAAGACAATTCCTCGATCAAATGATCGCCCGGCCGGACCCCAGTTTGCCGTTCATTAAACTCTTGCAACACAAACCGGTCACAGTATTTGAAACGGATACCACTTACCAAGAGTAGGCATTGTTGAAATGAATGATCTTCACTTTAATTCAGGCCGCCGCAGATTACTTGAGCTGGGAGCGGCGAGCCTCGGAAGCTTGATGATTGCTCCCTTCCTATTTCCAGTCAGCGGCCAGGCAGCACCGAACAGACTGGCCGCTATCGGTCCGCTTCAAACACCAGACACCAACGGCGTGCGCCTGCCCACTGGCTTCGCTTCACGCATCATCGCCAGATCTGGCGATGACCTGTTTGGCTATCGCTGGCATGCCGCACCGGATGGGGGCGCGACCTTTGCCTCGCAGAACGGTGGCTGGATTTATGTCTCCAACAGCGAAATGAAAAACAAGATCGGTGGCGCCGGTGCCCTGCATTTCGACCATGCAGGCCGGCTGATTGACGCCTATCCGATTCTGACCCATACCACACTCAATTGTGCCGGCGGTGCCACACCCTGGCAAACATGGCTGTCCTGTGAAGAAACAAAACGCGGCTATGTCTGGGAATGCGATCCATTCGGCGCACGACCGGCCGTCATCCGCGCAGCGCTGGGAAGATTCAAGCACGAGGCTGTCGCGGTAGATACCGACAGCATGCAACTTTATCTGACCGAAGATGAGCCGGATGGCTGCCTGTACCGCTATACCGCCAACAAGTTTGACGCCACCGGCACACCGGCCCTGGGTGATGGATATCTTGAAGTGATGCAGGCACCGGCGGGCAGTCACGGGGAGGAGATCCGCTGGCAACGGCTACCCGATCCGGCCGCCACCCTGCAGGCGACCCGCAAACAGGTCGCGCAGGCCATGCACTTCAACGGGGGCGAAGGTATCTGGTATCAGGATGGCGTCGTTTATTTCACGACCAAGGGCGACAACCGGGTATGGGCATACCATACGAAGCACCGGCAGCTCGATATTCTTTACGATGCAGCCCGTCATGCCTCCCCTGTACTAACCGGAGTAGACAACCTGACCGCCAACAAAACCGGCGAGCTGCTGGTGGCGGAAGATGGCGGCAATATGCAAATCGTCATTTTATCAGGCGATACGATTAAACCTCTCCTGCAGATCATCGGCCAGAAACGCTCCGAAATCACCGGGCCGACCTTCAGCCCGGATGGCTCAAGGCTCTATTTCAGCTCACAGCGCGGCACAACCGGACGCCCCGAAGCAGGCATCACCTATGAAATCACGGGATTTTCCCGCTAACCGTTGCAAGTTGGGTTTGCAAGTTGGGTAAATACTTTTGCATTGGCCGCCCCATCTGCCGCGCCACAAAGCAGCAGGCCGGGAACATACGGCCTGATGCCGGGGCGTTCAATCCGGTTTGCGCAGATCGACGGCGCTCAGCAAACCACGCAGAATATTGACCTCCTCTTTTTCGAGACGAGTACGTGCGAACAAGCGGCGCATGCGGCGCATGAGCCGCTTGGGTTGTTTGGGATCGAGAAATCCGCTCGTGACCATGATTTGCTCCAAATGACGGTGAAACCCTTCAACTTCATGCAAACTGGCCAGTTCCGGTGAACGGGCAGCAGAATGTATCACCGACTCGTCAAGCGCCATACGCAACTCATAGGCCATAATCTGGACTGCGGCTGCCAGGTTGAGAGACGAATAGGCTGGATTTGCCGGAATCTGCACGGTCAGCTGGCACCGGCTAATCTCGGACGCAGTGAGGCCCGCACTCTCTCGGCCAAACAGCAAGGCAACGGGTTGCTGCCGTGCCTGCTGTACGAGCGCCATGGCTGCCTGTCTGGCGTTCAGAGTCGGATGTGGCAGATCGCGTGGACGGGCAGTCAGGGCTGCAGCCAGATGAGTGCCACCGACCGCTTCTTCCAGATTGGCGCAAACCTGGGCAGATCCCAGTATATCGCGCGCGTTGGATGCACGCACATCCGCCTCATTGTCTGGGAAACGCTTGGGATTAACCAGATAGAGCTTGCTCAAACCCATGGTTTTCATGGCCCGGGCAGTCGCGCCAATGTTGCCTGGATGACTGGTATGACTGAGCACAATCCGGACATTGTCGAGCGGTGAAACTGGATTCATATTAAAATAATGGCCCTTTGTTTATAGATTTCAACCGGAATACTTCAACATGCATCCCATGCTTACCATCGCAGTGAAAGCTGCACGTCGCGCGGGCAGTATCATCAATCGCGCATCCCAGAACCTGGAGCGATTGACTGTCACACGCAAGGCCCACAGTGATTTTGTCAGTGAAGTGGATGGCGCTGCAGAAGAAGCGATTATCAAAACATTGCTGGATGCTTACCCAGATCACTCGATTCTAGCAGAAGAGAGCGGCAACAGCGGAGACGCAAGCAAATCAGAGTATCAGTGGATCATCGACCCGCTGGATGGCACCACCAACTTTCTGCATGGCTTTCCCAAATATGGGGTTTCAATCGCGCTGCTGCACCGGGGCGTGCTGTCACAAGCTGTGGTATACGATCCAGTAAAGGACGAATTGTTTACCGCCAGCCGCGGCGGCGGCGCTTTCCTCAACGACCATCGTATCCGTGTCAGTAAACGCACGCAATTGGGCGAATCGTTGATTGGCACCGGATTCCCATTCCGAGATTTCACCCATATGGAGGCCTATTTGGCCATGTTCAAGGATGTCATTCCAAGAACTGCCGGTATCCGCCGCCCAGGGTCCGCAGCGCTGGACCTTGCGTATGTCGCGGCGGGCCGCTACGATGGTTTCTGGGAAATGGGGCTGGCGCCATGGGATATGGCGGCTGGCTGTCTACTGATTCTCGAGGCAGGCGGCATGGTCAGCGATTTGGAGGGCAATGAGCACTTCCTGAAAAGCGGGCAAGTGGTGGCAGGCAATCCAAAGATTTTTGTACAGCTTCTGCAAATCATCGCTCCGCATCTGACCGAACAACTCATTGCCGAAAATCGACCACCCGCCAGGCACGCCAAGTAATATCGCAAGATTGACCATTTATTCGGGAGGAACATAATGGAGAACCGTGCACATGCCTTTGCAGCCGGCCTATTCGTCATCCTGCTGAGCGCTGCATTGGCAATGGCAGTGAAATGGTTTAGCAGCGAAAGCATCACCTACGATCATTATTTTGTGATCTCGGAAGGCGGATCGGTATCCGGATTGAACCCGGAGGCATCGGTTCGTTACCGGGGCGTGAATGTCGGAAAAGTCGAGGATATTTATTTCGACGTAAAAAACATGCGCAATATCATCGTGCGCATCGCGGTCAGCAATCAGGTCACGCTGCCTCAGAATGTCTATGCACAGCTTGCCAGCCAGGGCATTACTGGTTTAGCCTATATCGAACTCAACGATGACATTCTTGAAATCGGAGTTGGCGATCTCGAACCCGGCATGCACATTCCCCTGAGATTGTCGCTCATCAAGACCCTCTCCGACTCACTGGAGGAGGTGCTGAGAAATTCGAATGAAGCGATCACACGCATGAACAGTTTGCTGAACGAGCAGAACCAGGCCCATATCGGCGATATTCTTGGCAATCTGGCCAGAACAATCCAGCATTACGATGACTTTGTCCAACAATTTCAGACTGATATCCAGGCACTGCCACAGCTCACGAACGAAAGCCTCGTGACGCTCAAACACACCCAGCAAATACTGGGAGATGTCGGCCAGGTCTTACAAAAAATCAACCAACAAGGCGGCATAGCCGATCGCGTCGCCCGCGGCTCACTGGAAATGGCGGAAACACTGGCCAGCCTGAGGGAAACCAGCTTAGCTATTACACAAAGCACGCAGGCCCTCAATCAGCTGCTGCATTCGCTCGAAAATCAACCGCAGAGCCTGATATTCGGCAAACCCCCGGCCCAGCCCGGACCAGGCGAAGCGGGATTCTTGCCACCCCGGCAACACTGATAATGAAAAAATATCTTGTCGCACTGCTGCTTGCCGGGTGCACACTGGCACCCAAGGCGCTCCCCCCGGTCTCGACTTATGATCTGGGACCGATGCCCCAGTCAGAATCACAAATTTCGCTGCCTTTACAAGCAATCATACAAATTGCGGAAATTTCGGCGCCAGTCTGGCTGGATACCCAAGCCATTCGCTACCGTCTGGCTTACCATGACCCGGCACAAACCTATGCCTATGCCAACAGCCGCTGGGCAGCTCCACCGGCAAAGTTGCTGACGGAACGTATTAGGCAGCATATCGCGGCATATCACAGCGGAATAGACAACATTATCAGCAACGGTCTGCCAGCAAGCTATCTGCTGAGGATCGAACTGAGTGAATTTGTCCAAATATTTGGGCAGCCGCACAGTAGTCAGGTGATGATAGAATGGCGAGCGCATTTGTTTGAGCGAACGACCCAATCCATCGTGGCGCAACGCAACTTTTCACTGACCGGATCGACAGAAACCGCCGATGCGGCAGGCGCTGTCAAAGCTTTTATACGGCTCAGCGACAAGCTGGCTGGTGAATTGACAGAGTGGCTGGTCCATCGCCTCGGACAGACCCAACATTCCGGCCATTCTGATGTCAGTGATCGGCGATCAGATACCGTCCTTTGATAGCCGTACACTATTTTTCCCAATCTGCGCCTGCGGACGAATAAAATAGCCGCTTCTGTTGCAGGCATGCCAGGTAATCCATCACTTCATGACATATATGACTCATCAATCCTTGATATTTTCACCCCTTTGCCTACGCACGCTGGTTTTTGCCGTTCTGCTTCCTCTGCTGTTGGCCGCCTGCGGGCACAAGGGGCCGCTTTATCTGCCCCAGGATGATCCTGCCAAGAATGCGCAGAGGCAGTCATGAACGATAGGACTCCGTTCTGCTATCGCCAGGATCAGCTTTTTGCCGAATCGGTCTCGCTAGCAGACATCGCCGCCGAATTTGGCACCCCCTGCTACGTCTATTCACGCGCGGCCATCACTTCAGCTTATCAGGCCTTTGACCATGCATTCGGCAATCACGATCATCTCATTTGCTATGCAGTAAAGGCCAACTCCAATATCGCCATTCTCAATCTGTTGGCAGGATTGGGCAGCGGCTTCGACATCGTCTCTGGTGGAGAACTGGAGCGAGTATTGAAAGCGGGCGGCGATCCGCAGAAAACTGTCTTTTCCGGCGTAGGAAAATCCGGCGAGGAAATACAATCAGCACTGGCTGCAAACGTCTTTTGCTTCAATGTCGAATCGGAAATGGAATTGATCGCTCTGAACGAGATCGCCGGCCGGATGAGTAAAGTCGCGCCTGTCAGTTTACGCATCAATCCTGATGTCGATGCCAACACACATCCTTATATCTCGACTGGTCTCAAGGAAAACAAATTTGGCATCCCGGCAACCGAAGCCGAGCGGATCTATGCGCTGGCCAAGCAATTGCCGCATATTCAGCCCAAAGGTCTGGACTGTCATATCGGTTCACAACTGACCGAAATTGCCCCTTTCATCGAGGCCGCCAGGAAAATGCTGGATTTGCTGGCCCGTCTGCAGGCACAAGGCCTCTCTATCGACCACCTCGATCTTGGCGGGGGACTGGGGATATGCTATCAGCAAGAATCTCCTCCCACGATAACGGAATACGTCAAGGCGCTCTCCGCCACTGTGGGCGATCCCACGCTGCGCCTGTTGGTCGAGCCGGGACGCGCGCTGGTCGGTCATGCAGGCTTACTCTTGACGCGGGTGCAATACCTCAAGCACACCCCTGCACGCAACTTCGCGATCGTTGATGCCGCCATGAACGATTTATTACGCCCCGCCTTGTACCATGCCTATCATGAAATAATACCGGTCGCGAACCGGCCAGGCACAAGTGCTAGCTACCAAGTTGTCGGACCTATTTGCGAGACGGGCGACTTTCTGGGGCAGGATCGCCATCTGACACTTGAGCAAAATGATTTATTGGCTATCATGTCTGCCGGCGCCTATGGAATGAGCATGAGTTCGAATTACAATACTCGCCCCCGTGCTGCCGAAGTAATGGTGGACGGCCACACTGCTCACCTTATCAGGGCCCGTGAGCCAATTGAACATTTATATGCCCTGGAAAATTTGCTGGCCTGATATTTTCCTATAATTCTCCGATCATGCCTATACTTGCGACACTCGATGATATGCAATACCAGGAACATATCCTGCAAGGGGTATCGCGTACCTTTGCGCTGACGATCCCCCAGTTGCCGCCTGCTCTATGCCAGGTCATCGGTAACGCATATCTATTATGCCGCATCGTCGATACCGTCGAGGATGACAATGCGCTGTCAGCGGAGCAAACCCGACAGTTTGCAGAGATGTTTGTCGCGGTAGTCAACGGTGAGGTGGAAGCTGAAACCTTTGCTCGAACTTTATATCCGTTGCTTTCCAAGCATACCATTCCGGCCGAACATGATCTCATCAAGAATACTCCTGCGGTCATACGCATCACTCATAGCTTCAACCCGGCTCAGCGTCGTGCATTGGAGCGCTGCGTCCGTATTATGGGTGATGGCATGGTTGCATACCAGGAAGCAGAATCGCTTGCCGGCCTTGAAAACATGGCCGCAATGGATCGTTATTGCTATCATGTCGCGGGTGTCGTAGGTGAAATGCTAACAGAATTATTCTGCGATTATTCGCCCGGAATCAGCCATAACAAATCCGCCCTGATGACACTGTCTGTATCATTCGGACAGGGATTGCAAATGACCAATATCCTGAAGGATATCTGGGAAGACAGGAAGCGCGGGGCCTGCTGGCTCCCACAAGATATTTTCTTGCGAGAAGGTTTTGACCTGAACAATCTGAAGCCGGGCTGTTCTGACCCAGGCTTTCATAACGGTCTGGGGGTTTTAATCGGCATTGCCAGGCATCATCTACATAACGCCCTGGCCTACACCTGCCTGATTCCACCTGAGGAAACGGGTATTCGCCGCTTTTGTTTGTGGGCAATCGGCATGGCAGTCCTGACCCTGAACAAAATCAACCAGAAACGTGATTTTACCGAAGGCTCGCAAGTCAAGATCTCGCGCCGCAGCGTTAAAACCTCGATCCTAATCACGAGCTTGCTGGCTAGACAAGACTGGGCGCTTCAAAAGCTCTTCAACCTGACCGCCAAAGGACTGCCAGAAAACAAAAGCAGTTCGACAGTAATCTAGGAGGCTGTCCGAGAATAGACTGATCTACTGCGGACGAGCCTGATTGGCCGGATTTTACGATCCTTTTCGTTAAATAGAACGACTATTCGCCTCAAATGATCGAAAAATCCAACTCAACCAGCCTCGCCCTCGCTACGATCGCTATTCTCGGACTGCCTCCTAGCTGATTTCCCGGGTGATTGCAGCCGGGTCAGGCAGAATACAGGTGGCCGGCCGCAATACATTTGGGGCCACCTTGTACATTTGGGGCCACCTTGCGATGACACTCACACCTCACCGCTCGCTGACACATGCCACTTCATGGCTCAACCGTTCGAGCGCATTGAGTGGATCGGGTGATTGGGTAATGGGCCTGCCAATAACCAAATAATCAACCCCATTGGCTATCGCTGCCGAGGGTGTGGCAACTCTGGCCTGATCATCCAGACTGTCCGCTGCCGTTCGAATACCGGGCGTCACCAGCAAGAAGCCACTACCCAGTAATGCCCTCAGTTGCGCCGCTTCCAGAGCAGAGCACACTACGCCATCCAGCCCACATTGCTGTGCAAGCGCCGCCAAGCGCCGCACGACCACCTCCGGTGCTTCATGTATGCCGATTTCATCCAGATCATTGTGGCGCAGGCTGGTCAGCAATGTGACGGCGACCAGCTTGGTCGCCCTCCCATCCAGAGCCTGCCGGGCAGCAAGCATCATCTTCCGCCCCCCCAGCGCGTGGACATTGATCATCCAGACACCCAAACCCGAAGCGGCTCGGCAGGCGGCTGCAACAGTATTGGGGATGTCATGATATTTCAAATCCAGAAATACCTGAAAACCCAACGCCATCAACTTCTCGATCAATTGTGGACCAGCTAGCGTGAACAGCTCCTTGCCTACCTTCACCCGGCAAAGGCGGCTGTCGAGCCGGGCGGCGAGCGCCAGAGCCTGAGCAGGATCAGGGAAATCCAGTGCAACGATGATGCGTGGATCGCTCATACAAATATCACAGCATCACTGTTTTTTGTAGAGCTTCTGCAGAAGACAGGAGAAATAACCAAAAATGGTGCCCGCAGTGAAACAAATAAAGAGAATGATGATCATGGGCAACTCCCACTCTATCCCCAGATAATATTGAATCGTCACCATTTCAGAGTTTTTTACCGCAAAACTCAGCAGGAGCAGAAAAATGGCCAAACGTAAAAGGGTAGCGAATATGCGCATTATTTTTTGAGAAAGCTCAGGATAATAAATCGCAGCACCGGCCCTGCAACAGGGATGCATTCTCGGCAAGCGCTGCACATACCCCCTTTTCTATCACCTGTGATAGAAAAGGGGGATCTTATCTTATACTGAATCGACTGCACTTACCCTTCAGCATCACCCTCATGAGGATCACTTTCCCGGGCTTATCAACGCCAACCACATGAACAGATCATGCCATGCGCAGCCTACCGCTCAGCCGGTAGCCCGGTCCGGCACGCTTTGTTTCTTGTAGTTGGAGTCTATCAGCTCGCGCATTTTTTTCCCAGCTTTGAAATGTGGTACATATTTCTCAGGCACGTGCACTTTCTCGCCTGATTTGGGGTTACGGCCAATGCGCGCAGGCCTGTAATTAAGATCAAAGCTACCAAATCCGCGAATCTCGATCCGCTCTCCTCGAGAAAGACTCCTAGTCATCGCGTCAAGTATGATTTTGACGACCAGCTCGGCGTCTTTGGCCAGTAATTGAGGAAAACGCTCTGCCAACCTTGAAATCAGTTCAGATTTCGTCATGTCTAGTTTTATTGTTCCTCTGAGGCTTTGCTGTCGATCTTGGCTTTAAGTAAGGCACCCAAATTGGTAGTCCCCGCATGCGCAGGCGGTGGTGCAGAAGTCACGGCCTTCACTGCTTTTTCCTCTTCTACTTGAACTTTCGATTTCACAGACAAGTTGATATTGCGGTTCTTACGATCGATGTTGATGATCATCGCTTCGATCTCGTTCCCTTCACTGATTTGAGAACGGATATCCTCAACTTTATCGCGGGACAGTTCAGATGCACGCAAATAGCCTTCCACTTCATCGGTCAGGGCAATGACCGCCCCTTTGGCATCGACCGATTTCACGGTACCTTTGACAATACTGTTCTTGTCATGCGATGCAACATAGATGGTGAAAGGATCGCCTTCCAGCTGCTTGACCCCCAGCGAAATACGCTCTTTCTCGACATCAATCGACAGCACGACAGCCTCTACCTCATCCCCTTTCTTGAATTCGCCTATTGCCTTTTCGCCTGGCAGAGTCCAGGAAAGATCAGACAAGTGCACGAGACCATCAATATTGCCCGGCAATCCTATAAACAAACCAAAATCCGTAATCGATTTAATCTGACCGGTAACCTTGTCGCCTTTTTCATGATTCAGGGCAAATTCTTCCCAAGGATTGGGCTTACATTGTTTCATGCCCAGCGAAATGCGCCGACGATCCTCATCGATCTCGAGTATCATCACTTCCACCTCGTCACCCAACTGAACGACCTTGGATGGATAGACATTTTTGTTGGTCCAGTCCATTTCCGAAACATGCACCAGCCCTTCTATGCCTTGCTCGATTTCAACAAAAGCTCCGTAGTCGGTCATGTTCGTCACTTTGCCAAACAGGCGGGTACCTTGAGGATAACGCCGGGACAATCCAATCCATGGATCTTCTGACAGCTGTTTCATCCCCAGGGAAACCCGGTTTTTCTCCTGATCGAATTTCAGCACCTTAGCGGTCACTTCGTCACCGACATTGACCACTTCGGTTGGATGTTTCACGCGACGCCATGCAATATCGGTGATATGCAGCAATCCGTCTATTCCGCCCAGGTCAACGAATGCGCCGTAGTCGGTAATATTCTTGACAATACCATGCACAACAGCGCCATCGTGCAAGCTCGCCAGCAACGCTTCCCGGTCTGCTCCCTGGGTTTCCTCCAGCACTGCGCGCCGCGACACGACCACATTGTTACGCTTGCGGTCAAGTTTGATCACCTTGAATTCCATTTCCTTGTTTTCGAAAGGTGTCATATCCTTAACGGGACGAATATCCACCAGAGAACCGGGTAAGAAAGCACGAATGCCATTGATGGTGGCGGTCAAACCGCCTTTGACTTTGCCATTGACCATACCGGTCACGATCGTTCCTTGCTCCATGGCCGCTTCCAGATCGTACCAAGCGCTCAGGCGTTTTGCCTTATCCCTTGACAAGCGGGTTTCTCCGTAGCCGTTCTCGAGCGCTTCAATGGCTACACTCACAAAATCGCCTTCCTGCGCCTCGATTTCGCCTTTATCGTTTTTAAATTCTTCTATTGGGATATAACTCTCTGATTTGAGCCCGGCGTTAACCACTACAAAATTATAATCAACGCGGATAATTTCAGCGGTAATCACCTCTCCTACCCGCATTTCCTTGCGGGAAAGACTTTCTTCAAAGAGTTCGGCAAAACTTTCAGAGGAAGCCGTTTCGTTGGTAGCAATAGTCATTATAAAAAAATACCTGATCGTAAATAGTATCCCCGCGCAACAACAGGGGATGGGTTAGTTAAGTTAAAAAATAAATGAAGGAACTGATAGGGCAGTCTGGTCCATAATCTCTCAGGCAGCTTCAGCCATAACCCTCAAATAAAAACACTTCATGTTTTCTCGAGCGTCAAGCATCACCTGATACTTAGTCTCTGGTTTCTGCGTACATTTCCAACACCTTGTCGACAACTTGTTCGATAGTCAGACAAGTCGTATCCAATAGTCTTGCATCTCCACTTCGCTGCAAAGGCGATAAAGCACGATTGCTATCACGCTCATCACGCTCTCGCAGCGCTTGCAGAAGATTTTCGATATTAGCATTTATTCCTTTCTCCATCAACTGCTTATAGCGACGATGCGCACGCTCCTCGGTGCTCGCGGTCAGATATATTTTGAGCACTGCGTCGGGGAAAACCATCGACCCCATATCGCGCCCATCGGCAACCAGTCCGGGAGGTTTCCGAAAAGCACGCTGGCGACCCAACAATCCAGCTCTGAGCGCCGGCAAGTGCGCAACCCTGGACGCGAATTCCCCGCAGGATTCGGCGCGAATCTCATCGCCGACATTCTTACCGTCCAGCCAGACCGACGTATCGCTAAAAGAGACATCCAGATGGAGAGCGATATCAGCCAATCGTTGCTCGTCATGGGCATCCACATTGGCCTGCATGGCTGCCAATGCAACCAGACGATAAAGCGCGCCACTGTCGAGATAATGAAACCCGAGCGCTTGTGACGCAAGGCGTGCAATCGTGCCCTTCCCGGAGGCGGAGGGGCCGTCCAGCGTAATAACAGGTACGGCAGAATCATTCATTTTATAGGGTGCTTGCATAGATGATTGATCAATCCAGGAAATTTCCGAAAGAATAAGAAAGCGTCATTTCAAATAACGGCGGTCTTAGGTCACAAGCCAGCATGGCGGCAGGTGATAATCGACAAACAGGCATGGACGGCTCAACAACTCATGCTTGCCCGGTACGGCGATGCACAATCATCGAAAACTTCTCAAAGTAATCCGGGAAAGTTTTGGCCACACAAGCCGGGTCGTTGATGCGCACTGGCACGCCCAACGACACCAGGGAAAAACACATCGCCATTCTATGATCATCGTAAGTATCAATATCGGCATGACTGATCAACGGTCCATCCGGCGGTGTTACACGCAGAAAATCTTCGCCGCTTTCAACTTGCGCGCCCAATTTGCGCAGCTCGTTCGACATGGCCGCGATCCGGTCTGTCTCCTTGACTCGCCAGCTGGCAATATTCCGAAGCGTGGTTGTACCTTCGGCAAACAAAGCCGTCGTGGCCAGCGTCATAGCGGCATCGGGGATATGATTACAATCGAAATCAATAGCGTTCAGGGCCTTACCACCAGCTCTGGAAGCTGGCGCCGAGGCTTCAATCCAGTCTTCTCCCATCTCAATCTGGGCCCCCATTGCTTCGAGTGCTTCAACGAAGCGGATATCTCCCTGGCAGCTGTTTTTGCCCACGCCCACCACCCGCACCGGCCCGCCTGCAATGGCTCCCGCAGCAAGAAAATAGGAGGCTGAAGAGGCATCGCCCTCTACCATGATTTCTCCAGGACTGCGATAAACCTGACCAGCCGGCAAAACAAAATGCTGCCAGGCGGTGTGTTCGACACGCACGCCAAAGCGCGCCATTTGCGCCATGGTCAGTTCCACATAAGGCTTGGAAATCAATCTGCCATTGACAGTAATCGCCATCGCTTCGCCCGTGAGCGGCAACGCCATCAGCAACCCACTCAGAAACTGACTGGAAATATTGCCCTTGATGAAGATATCGGCGGGTCGAATCGTTGCCGGATGTATTTCAAGCGGAGGAAAACCCTCGTGGCCAAGATAGGAAATCGCCGCGTTGACTTGCCGCAATGCATCGACCAGATCCCCAATGGGGCGCTCATGCATGCGCGGCACACCGGAAAGATGATAATGTCCATGCATCAATGCCAGCACAGCGGTCAAAGGACGGAAAGCCGTTCCGGCATTCCCTAGAAACAGCTCGGCCTCCTTGACCGGGAATACCCCCTTACACCCTTCGACCCACAATCCCTCTTGACCAGCTGGCGCAATATCCACACCCAATCTCTTCAGGGCCGTCAACATCTGCTGGGTGTCATCGGATGCCAGCAGCCCCCTGATCAAGGTAGCGCCTTCAGCGAGAGCCGCCAGCAAGAGAATGCGATTGGATATACTTTTCGAACCGGGCAACTGGACAACGCCCTGCACCTGGCGGGCCAGCGGAAGATCAAGC
The DNA here is from genome assembly GCF_050584665.1 of Nitrosomonas sp. ANs5. NCBI lineage: Bacteria > Pseudomonadati > Pseudomonadota > Betaproteobacteria > Nitrosomonadales > Nitrosomonadaceae > Nitrosomonas > Nitrosomonas sp. ANs5. The sequence goes on along the minus strand of NZ_JBEUDO010000010.1, from coordinate 31,448 downwards.
CAGTTCATAAATCGATGGTAATTGAGAAATGGGTAGGCGGTTTTTTATTACCTGCCGCTTTTTTCTTGACTGTTTCCCAGATATACCCAGGAACTTACCTGGCGTCAACTGCATCAAATTGCTATTCATATTTACGCCAAAAACCTGAGTGGGCGCTGGTCGAGCAAATCGACACGATCATCCCTGAGCATTTATTCATATTTTAATTATTCTACTTTGTAGAGAAGGCCATCATTTGGACAGCAGCTCGGCCCTGCAACGCTTTGGAAAATGGATGCCATTTCACGGCAACCGATCTCGTCAGGCGCCGCCACTTGCACACTTCACATAATCAACTGAAGCTTCAAAGTTTTATTATAATATTCATGCAGACTAATCTGCCGAATTGAAGCAAGTCAAGTGCAACGCATCCTTGATTAGTTTATTAATTTTATCATACTCAAAAGCGAGGTCGATCAATGGAAGATTCTTCATTATCAACATTACTCTATTCTATCCTGGCAATTCCGTTTGTTTGCATGATCCTTCACTGGATTAAAGTTCGCAAAGACCGTCGACGCAACGAGGCGGGAGAGGTGGAATACACCAGTTTCGGCCAGGCCTTCGCCTTCCTCTTAGTCGAAGGCGTAGCCGTCATAGGGAGCCTGTCGATTCTTATCGCTGCCATGTCAGGAATCGTTCGATATGTCATCCACACCTATGCCTGATCCACGCTTGTGTCATTTACCGCGGCACACCAACCTCACCTGCAACGGTTTCAGGCACGAGCGTTGGGCGCATTCCACCGCTCAGGCACTGGAACTGGATCACAAACAAAAAAATCCTGAATACAGCGGGAAGGGGTTGTTGTGCAACCTCGTCAGGATGTGACTTTTTTGGCTTTAAGGGCAGTATCGGTTGACTTGCCCTTAGCCTTTTTTTGCTCGAACTCGAACCCGATCTTGCCCTCTGGCCCAATCACGAGATAGGCGGAAAATGGACGTCCTTTCTTGGAAATGAATTTGGTCAGCAGATCGGTTCGGCCTGTTTGCAGCAGCTTGACCACTTGCTCAACCTCGATAGGCCGGTTGAGAATAATCTTGCCGGTTTTGAACTGACAGGTGGGATGCGCTCCCACAGCCTTCTCACAAATATAGAAAAGACCATGCTCATACACTGAATGGCCACATTGAGGGCATTTGCCAAGTGCCTGCCGGTCTGAAAAATCGACTTCCTCCTGGGTCTTATCGTCCTCGTTGCCGAAGTCGAATTTCATTTCAAGATCGTCCGTAAGCTTGATGATGGCATTAAATGCGCGCCCCATTTTGCTACGAAACCCGGATAATGGCCCGATCTCACGCGTGGAGATTAGAGTCTCCATCTCCCCTACTTCAAACTGTCGTCCGGCCAGAATTTTCCACAACGCAAAATCGCATTGCTGGCACTGGAATTTTTTATACGTCTCCTGCACCACTCCACCACATTTCGGACAAGGCACCTTGAGCGTCGCAAAGTCTCCACTGATTGTTTTCCCTCGATGGCTCTTGGCCTGCTCGACGATATGGCGCGTCATGGCAGCAATTTTTTCCATGAATGCGTCACGCTTGAGCTGACCCTGTTCTATTTGGCGCAGCTTGAACTCCCAGTCACCCGTCAATTCAGGCGAAATCAATTCAGGAATCTTGAGCCCGCGCAGTAAGGTAATCAAGGAAAATGCCTTGGCTGTCGGCTGCAACTCCCGTCCCGAACGCTGAATGTAGCTTTCAAGAATCAGCCCTTCGATAATGGCAGCACGGGTGGCAGGCGTCCCCAACCCCTTCGTGCTCATGGCCGCACGCAACTCTTCATCCTCCACCAGTTTTCCGGCACCTTCCATGGCCGATAGCAGGGTGGATTCGTTGTATCTCGCGGGAGGACGCGTTTGATTGGCCACGACATTTATTTCTTCTGCCGTAACGGGTTTATCCAGCGCAACCGCTGCCAATACCGAGCCATCCTCACCGCCCTGGCTTGCTTCGGTTTTACCATAGACAGCCTGCCAGCCCGCCTGCACCATGACTTTGCCTTCCGTCTTGAAGGGTTCATCCTCCACCCGGGTAATGCGGGTCGTAATCAGAAACTCGGCAGCCGGAAAAAAGATTGCCAGAAAACGTTTGGTGACCAGATCATAGAGTTTTTCCTCGGCTTCATTGAGCTTCTTGGGTGCAAGCGCGGTCGGTATGATCGCAAAGTGATCGGAAATTTTGGCATTATTGAAGATGCGCTTGTTAGGTTTAACCCAGTCGGCATTGAGAATCTGCCCGGCAAATTGGCCATACTGTGATTTTTCTAAAGCCTGCAATGTCTCCCTGACGGTTGCCAAGTAATCCTCAGGCAGTGCACGGGCGTCCGTACGCGGATAGGTCAACACTTTATGTTTTTCGTATAACGCCTGAGCAAGGCCCAACGTCACCTTGGCGGAAAAACCAAAGCGGCTGTTGGCATCTCGTTGCAAACTGGTCAGATCATATAACAGCGGGCAGTTTTCCTTGGCAGGCTTGCTCTCTTCGGAAACGATACCGGACTGCCCCTGACATTTGTCCCGGATCGCTTCGGCCCCGGCTTGATTCCACAACCGATCCGCCCTGGCCTCTGGTTCATCCTTACGTTTAGTAAATTTTTCATCGAACCATTTCCCCTTGTAGGAAGCACCCCCATCCGCCAAAAAAACCGCGTGGATTTCCCAGTAGGACCTCGGTACAAACTTCTTGATCGCTTCCTCGCGCTCGACGAGTATCGCCAACGTCGGTGTTTGCACCCGGCCGACTGTTGTTTTATGGAACCCGCCCTCCTGAGAATTGAATGCGGTCATGACCCGGGTACCGTTGATCCCCACCAACCAGTCTGACTCGGAACGGCTGACCGCAGCTTCCGCCAGGGGCTGGACCTCGCTGTCTTCCAGCAAGTTCGCAAAAGCCTCTCGAATGGCGGCCGGCGTCATGGATTGCAGCCACAGCCGCTTAACCGGCTTCTTGCTGCCAGTATGACGAACGATATAACGAAAAATCAACTCGCCTTCCCGGCCGGCATCACAGGCATTGATCAACGTATCGACATCCTTGCGCTTAATCAGCTTGCTTAACAATTTCAAGCGTGCCGAAGTCTTCTCAATGGGCGCCAGGTCAAAGCGCGGCGGAATCACTGGCAAGTGATCGAAGCTCCATTTCCCCCGCTTAACTTCATATTCTTCCGGCACAACCAGTTCAAGCAAATGCCCAATCGCGGAAGACAAGACATACTCATCATTCTCATAATAGTCGTTATGCTTAGTAAAATTGCCCAGCACGCGTGCGATATCATTAGCAACGGAGGGTTTTTCGGCGATGATCAGTTTTTTGCTCATGGGAAGGCGTCAGGTTGCTGTGAACGTTGATTGAGGGCTTGTTAGAACCGTGAATGTACTTACGGAATCAGGCGAGTCTGGCGGACTGGCTGGATAATCAACCTTATAGCCGGACCGCCAGTCATGAACGGATTTAGGAAATACGACTCTTATTCAGGCACTTAGTGCCGATAATGGGAATCACTGACCACGAACAGCCGCTCGACGATATTTCGATCCGTCAACTGATTCTGGATCCAGAGATCGAACAATACCACCAATTTTATTTTCTCCAGACTGGAGGTATCGCCATCCATCCGGATCACCCGGTCAATCAACAATTCACGCTGCAGGGGATTAATCACACCTGCTTGTTCGAGAAAATGAATAAAACCACGCCCCTCGGTATCGATAATTTCCATTTCCTGGGGCGTAAAATAGCGTATAGAATTGCTCTCAGCGAGGCCAGCTGGATAACGATTTGCATCCTGACCAGAAAAATCCGAAAGCCAGTCCAATGCCAGTGTTATTTCTTCGTCATCAAAACCAGCCATCGACAGCTTACGTGTCAATGTAGCGGGATCCGGGCAGTTACCAGTATCAAAATAATTTTCAAATAAATAAACAAGAATATCAAACATAGTTTGCCCAGCGACTATTAAATATCTGCTTCCATTCCTGGAATTGCATTCACTTCGAAGTCAGGCCCAAGCGCTTCCAGCCGGACGCTTTCTTGGACCGCCAATCTCATAAAAATCAAGGAAGCGGAGGCACCGGCCCCGCCTCTTTTCCGCACACCAAGCGTCTGCTCAGCGGCCCGCGTGACACCGATATCAACGAATGCGTTGATATCGGCCTCCGGGCAGCGTACCAATTCTCCCTTCCAATTCCAAGTTTAATAGCATGGCGGATACTGTCTCGGCCGTCAAGCCGCTGCGTGCGCAAAGCGTATCGATATCCGTCGCATCAAAACCCAGGTGCACAAGCAAAGTAGCATCATCATGGCGGTCGGCCTCTGCCTGCACCGTCTCGCTACCGGCCGCAGAAAAATCAGCCGGTAAGCGTGGCTGGCAATTCAATTCATCCAGGATATCTTGAATGCTTTCAACCAGTTTCGCGCCTTGTTTAATCAGCGCATGACATCCCTTGGATAAGGGCGAATGAATGGAACCGGGTATCGCCATGACTTCACGCCCTTGCTCCAAGGCCAGCCGGGCAGTAATGAGCGATCCGCTGTAGAGTGTCGCCTCGATCACCAGACACGCATGAGACATGCCGCTGATAATACGGTTCCTGCGCGGAAAATTTTTGCCCATGGCGGGCACGCCCAAGGGAAATTCGGAGATGAGCGCACCCTCCCTGGCCAATCGATGAGCCAGCTCACGATTCTTCGCCGGATAAACAATATCTAGCCCAGTACCGACAATCGCCATGCTGGAACCACACCCGCGCAACCCGCCTTGATGGACGGCGGCATCAACCCCCTGCGCCAGGCCGCTCAGCACACAGAATCCGGCACTACTGGCCGCCTCGGCAAACGCCTCGGCATTTGCCAGGCCTTGCGGCGTTGCATTGCGGCTGCCAACCATGGCCAGCGCTGGCTGAGCAAGCAGTTTGCGCTGGCCCTTGAAATAGAGAATCGGCGGCGGGTCGGGTATATTGAGCAACAGCCCCGGATAGTCAGGATCGGCAAAGGTAATGAGTGCATTGAGCGGATCCTCCAGCCACTCGAGAGTCCTGGCGAGTTTTTCCTCATCCGTCTTGCGATGAAATATACGGGCGGCGACGGGTCTTTTCACGACACGTTCAAGCGCACCCAGATTCGCAGCAAAAATCTCGGCTGGACTACCAAAAGCGGTCAACAGCTGACGGATAGACTTGCCACCCACGCCTTCAGTCAGACCGAGACGCAGCCAAAACTCGATATCCTGATTGATCAGCATTAAATGGAGATATTGATTCCCTAACGGTTACCCGGAAGCCAGCAATCTTCAGGGTGAAATGCCAAAAAACGGCGAGTATAGTAACTTTCCCCAACCTTGTCAGGGCGATTTAACACTATCCATCACTTTGATCACCTGCTTGCTTTGCATGACCAAGGCGTAACAGACTTTATCAAATACGCGAAAAACAAAAACCAGACCCATGCGCTCATCCGGGAAACGCATCCACTCGCCTGCATGCAGCCGCGCTTCACTTTTCCGGTTCACAGCGAGCACATGACCTGGCTTGATGCCATCCTCCACACCCAGGTTGAGGGTCACGATCGCATTCTCTCCAACCTCATTGACGCCACCATAAACCGAGATGATGCGCCCGGACAAAGGGAGATCAGGCACATGCAGCGGATAATCAGGCAGCCTGGCAGCAGCAGCTGGTACCAGGCGATCGCCTTGCAGAATTTCACGTACTGAATGCAACAATTTGACCGTGCTGACGGCCGCGAATTCAATCACCTCGGCACTACCTAGATAAACGGCCTCATGACCAAGGAGACGATCATTGCGATCCGGATCGATCAGCACCTTCCCGGTACGAAAAATCTGCCAAATCCTGCCCTGATCAGGCGGCAGTCCTCCCACATAAATCCTGTCACCTGCGCTTAGAATTACCCGGCCATCGCCCGAACCCAGGATGACCGGCGCTTGTTCAAGCGCATGCTCGCCGATCACCAACGGCTGGCTCAGAAAGGGGGCAATCTTGGCCAACGGAATACTGGGAGCCGCTTGCACAGCAAGTTTCTCGGCACGGATTCGGGGTGAAAGCCTGATCGTTGCCGGATGTTGCGGAATTGCCGCAGCATGGCTGGGTCCAACCTGCGCGAGCAAGACGGCTCTCGCGGAATCAGGCCGGCAAGCAGCGATACGCCGCGGCCTGTCGGCATGAGGAATCAAGACATGATCGGCGGGCGCAAGTGCTGGCAATACGGACCCGGCAGCATTTGGCGATGCGTCAGAAAATAAACTGGCAAACAAAATCACGGATATAATAGTCCAATTACGCATGGGCGGTCTTTATCTCCATGAAGACTCAGCAAGCGTGCAATCACTCACATATGTGCATTTCCGGTATATCGGCCGGAACGGTTGGACGGCCGACACAAACAAGGACAGTCGGTCATCATCTAACCCATGCGTGATGATAAAACGCCCCTTCCGGTTTTAATCTTTGATTTACGCAGGTTTGTCATGGCAATTCTAAAAATACTCCAGTACCCCGACGAAAGGTTACACAAAATCGCGGCGACCGTCCCGGCAGTCACGCAGCCGGTCCGCACACTGGTAAAAGACATGGCTGAAACCATGTATGCCGCACCTGGAATCGGTCTTGCCGCAACCCAGGTCGATGTGCACCAGCGGATAATCGTCATCGACATCTCCGAAACCCGTGACCAGCTGTTGGTGCTGGTCAATCCCGAAATCATTGCCAGCAGCGGAGAATCTGAATTTCAGGAAGGATGCTTATCGGTGCCAGGCATCTTCGACAAGGTGACTCGGGCCGAACAGGTTACCGTGCAGGCGACCGATATTGATGGCAAATCATTTGAATTGAACGCAACGGGTTTGTTGGCAGTCTGTATTCAACACGAAATGGATCATCTGCTGGGCAAAGTATTCGTTGAATACCTGTCGCCATTCAAACAGTCACGCATCCTTAACAAACTAAAGAAACAGGCGCGCAGACAAATTGCTTTATCGTAACCCAAGATCGGCCATGATAAACCGTGCATACGTTCATAATGGGCATCATTCATGAGAATTATTTTTGCGGGTACCCCGGTTTTTGCTGCCACAGCCCTGGATGCGCTGCTGGCAGCCGGCTTCGAAGTCATACTCGTACTGACCCAACCCGATCGTCCTGCTGGTCGCGGCATGAAAATGCAAGCCAGTCCGGTCAAATTATTGGCGCAGCAGCATGCTATTCCGCTGCTGCAGCCGGAAACCTTGAAATCACCAGATATTCAAGCACAACTCAAAACGCTAGCGCCCGATGCCATGGTTGTGGCCGCGTATGGATTGCTATTGCCGGAAGCTGTGTTACATATTCCACGACATGGTTGTATCAACATTCACGCCTCTTTGCTACCGCGCTGGCGTGGCGCCGCCCCTATCCAGCGGGCGATTCTGGCAGGTGACCAGGAAACGGGCATCTCCATCATGCAAATGGATCAAGGGCTGGATACCGGCGCAATCATCCTGCAACATGCGATCACCATCGCGCCGCGGGACACCTCTGCAACCTTGCACGACAAACTCGCCCAGCTCGGCGGAGAAAGTATTGTCGAAGCGCTGACATTATTGGATCGCAACGCATTGCAATCCACTCAGCAAAACGAAACAGGCGCCTGTTATGCCTCCAAAATCCGGAAAACGGAAGCGAAAATCGATTGGAGGCAGAATGCCACCCACATTGACCGCATGATTCGTGCTTTCAATCCCGGGCCGGGCGCATACACCCATTTACAGGGCGACCTGATCAAGTTCTGGCAGGCCAAGATAATTAAAACCGCTTCGGGCCAGGCAGGTGAAATCCTCGCTGCTAGCGATACCGGTATCATTGTCGCGTGCGGCCAGGATGCCATGCGCATCGAAATGCTGCAAAAAGCCGGTGGAAAAAAACTTTCTGCCGCACGGTTTCTGGCAGGCCATGCCATACAACCTGGCGCATGTTTCGCCGTGGCTGCGCAATGACCGAACCCGCGCTAGCACATGATTAAGACCCAGCTGCTGACTGTCAATGCCATTGGAAGCGTTCTGGCTGGCGCCAATCTGACAGGCGTGTTGCGGGAAACCTGGCGGAAAAACGCCATGCTATCGAGTCAGCAACGGGGCGCGATTCAGGACTTGGCCTACGGCGTGCTGCGCTATTACAGCCAACTTGACACCCTCCTCAAATCCTTGCTGCACAAGCCATTGCCTGACAGACGCCTCCACTACCTTCTGCTCGTCAGTTTGTATCAACTTAACTACAGCAAAGCGCCTGTTCACGCCATCGTAAACCATGCCGTTTCATCCGCGCGCATGCTTGCCGGCAATCGAGGCGCCTCGGGCTTAGTCAATGCCATCTTGCGTAATTTCATACGCCAGCAAGATAAGCTGCTGGCCCAAACCACACAAGACGAAACTGCCAGATACGCCTATCCACAGTGGTGGATCGACAAACTGCGGCAACAGTACCCGCAACATTATGCAGCCATTCTCCTTGCAGGCAACCAACACCCGCCAATGACCTTGCGCGTCAATCAAAAGCAGATCACAGTCAGCGATTACCAGGCCCGGCTCCAGGCATGCACGATCGACTCGGAATGGCTCTGGGGAAGCGCGCTAAAGCTTTCGAGGCCGGTAGCCGTTGAACAACTGCCGGGGTTTGCCGAGGGTCTTGTCAGCGTGCAAGATGCGGGCGCGCAACTCGCCGCGCCATTGCTGGACGTGGACGCAGGCATGCGGGTACTGGATGCCTGCGCGGCACCCGGTGGCAAGAGCACGCACCTCATGGAACTGGCAGACATAAAATTGACAGTCATGGACAAACATGAAGAACGGCTTGCCCTGCTCCAGGAAAATTTCACGCGGCTGAATATGCCCGATTACCAGCTGATTTGCGGCAGCGCACTCGAACCCTCGCAGTGGTGGGATGGCCGATTATTCGACAGAATCCTGGCAGATGTGCCATGCTCGGCATCTGGCGTGGTCAATCGTCATCCAGACATCAAATGGCTTAGAAGACCCGGTGATATAGAAGCCTTCGCGCAAACACAGAGGATAATGCTGCGCAAATTATGGCCTTTACTATGCCGGGGAGGCAAACTGCTGTATGCAACCTGTTCCGTATTTAGTGAAGAAAACAGCTTGCTGGTAACAGAATTTCTCTCCGATCACGAAGATGCCAGCGCCTTGCCCTGCACGCACGAGACGATAATTAACCATGGTCAGTTACTGCCGAGCACCCGCCACGATGGTTTTTTTTATGCCTTGCTTCAGAAAAATTGACAGATCCGACAACATATTCCGGTTATGGCGAGGTCTGGCAATTCTGCTGCTGACGATCTTGTTGTCATCCGTCACGCTTGCAAGTGACGAGGGGTATATAGAAATCGAATCATTCAATCTCAAGCAATCGGCTGAAGGCTACTTGATTGATATCGAAGCTGAGATTGTCCTGAACAAAACCCTGAAAGAAGCCCTGGAGAAAGGGGTCGAGCTTTTTTTCGTGACCCGCTTTTCGGTCATGAAACCGCGCTGGTTCTGGTGGGACGAAGAAGTTGCCCGCAGCAAGGAGCGCATTGGGTTGAGCTACCACGCCCTGACCCGGCAATACCGCCTGATTCACCACACACAACTGCAAGGCTTTGCAACACTGGAAGATGCCTTGCATGCACTCGGTAACCAATACGATATCCCAGTTGAGGAATATGCCCCGCTCAGGCAGGGCGAAGAACATGTCGCCACTTTGCAGATATGGCTGGATGTGTCGCGGTTATCAAAACCTTTTCAACTAGAATGGTTCGATTCGCAAGACTGGAATCTGAGCTCCAGGAAAAAAGTCTGGGAGATCAAATTCCCGCCGTTATCCGACGAAATCGACGAAGAAATTGACGATTAGAATCAATTTATGAAGTATGTGATCGGCATCGTGGCAGGCCTGAGTATTGCCATGCTGTATTTGTTAGCCACGGCTGGGGCCAATACCGAATTCCTCGAACGCCGTTATCGCTGGCTGATCGTTTTCATCGTAGTCTTTTTGTTATCCCTGATCGGTGTCGTCGGCTTTCTGCTCTGGCGGCTGCGACGCAGGCTCAAGACCGGCATTTTCGGATCGAGGCTGGCGCTTCGGTTACTGGTAGTATTTTCTCTGATGGCGACCTTGCCCGGGGTCTTAATCTATAGCGTCTCGGTCCAGTTCCTGGAAAAAAGCATCGAATCCTGGTTCGATGTCAAGGTTGACCGAGCGCTTGAAGGCGGGCTAAACCTGGGCCAAACCGTGCTCGACAACTTGCTGGAAGAATTACAAAAAAAGGCACAAGCTGCCGCACTGGCCCTGGCTGAATCCGCATCCTTGCCGCTAACGGTCCTGAACCAGCTCCTGATCCAGTCACAGATACAAGAGGCCACCCTGTTCAACCAGGAAGGGAGAATCATCGCCTTCACCAGCATGGACGATGCCGTTCTGTTTCCGGAAATCCCCAATATCGAAGCGATGCGGCACATCCGGATGCAAAAAAATTACCGTGCGATCGAGTCGCTGGCCGACAATACGCTCTATTTACGCGTACTCGTCCCAGTCAACGTTCTCAGCCAGGAAGAGGATATTCGGGTCTTGCAGGTGCTGCAGCGGGTGCCGCAATCACTGGCCGACAATGCCGAAACCGTTCAGGCTGGATTTAGCGATTACCAGGAGCTGATGCTATCCCGCCAGGGATTGACCAGACTATATAGCGTCACCCTCACGCTGGCACTGCTGCTCGCCCTGTTCTCTGCATTAACCGCTGCATTCCTGATCAGCGAAAAACTGAGCGCGCCTCTGGGGCAATTGGCAGATGGCACACGTGCCGTGGCACAGGGCGATTTCAGCCGACGCCATCAGGTGCAGAGCAAAGACGAGTTCGGCGTACTGACCGAGTCGTTCAATCTGATGACAGAGCAACTTGCCACTGCTCGCACCATCGCACAACAAAACCAACAGGAAGTAGAAAATGCACGAGCCTATCTGGAAAGCATCCTGGGCAACTTGTCATCGGGCGTCATTGTGTTCGATGAAGCGCTCCGCATGCGCGCCGTAAATCAAAGCGCCGAACAGATATTGCAGATTCCATTGGTCAATTTCGAAGGATTGACGATCGAAGAATGCGCCGAACAGGAGCCTAAATTGCGATTGCTGGCCAGCGAAATCCGAAGCGGCTTCGACACCGAAGCATCTGGCGAATGGCAGCGCCAGGTCATGCATTTCAGCGCAAACAAGGAGCAGATACTGCTTCTGCGAGGCTCGCGCCTGCCCCAGACCTCTGAAAGCGGCGGCGTCGTGGTTTTCGATGACATCACAAGTCTGCTGCAAGTACAACGTACCGTAGCCTGGGGAGAAGTGGCGCGCCGCCTGGCTCACGAAATCAAAAACCCATTGACGCCGATCCAACTCTCCGCAGAACGGTTGCAACATAAGTTGATCCACAAACTCGATGAGCCAGATGCCAGGATTTTAAAGCGCTCAACTGAAACCATTGTCAATCAGGTTGAGGCGCTCAAAAAAATGGTCAATGAATTCAGGGAATATGCACGGGTGCCCGAGCTGGAATTGTGCCAGATAGACATTAATCGATTGGTACGCGAAGTACTTGCGCTTTATCAAACCGCCGATAACGAGACAGGCGGCGCCTCTCAACCACGCATCCATATGGAGCTGTCGGGTGCGCTCACCCCCGTCAGAGGCGATCCTGCCCGGTTACGGCAAGTCATACACAATCTGCTGCAAAATGCACAGGATGCCCTGACCGCAATAGAAAACGCCAGCATCACAGTACGGACAGAACGGAAAAACAACGGGATCGAGCTCAGTGTGATAGATAACGGCAAGGGCTTTTCAGAACAAGTTGGAGCACATGCATTCGAACCCTATATCACAACAAAACCAAAAGGAACCGGACTAGGACTGCCTATTGTCAAGAAAATCATTGATGAGCACGGTGGTACAATTCAAATCGAAAATATCCAGCCACAAGGCGCCAAAGTCGCGATAACTTTGCCAGCATTGTTGCACGACAGTGCGCATGTGGCATCAGGATCGGTTTTGACATAAATGTCATGAGCCCCAAACCCGGCAGAAAATTGTATTGATGAAAACAAAATGACGCGTCACGACACAAAACCCCGCTATTATCCGGGCACAATCCAACGGCCAATAACGCCAAATATGGTATACATGACATATTGAAAATACCTAACCAACAACAATATAAAGTGCTTGCGAGAGAAAAGCATTCATCTAGGAGGCTGTCCGAGAATAGCGATCGTAGCGAGGGCGAGGCTGATTGAGTTGGATTGTTCGATCATTTGAGGCGAATAGTCGTTCTATTTAACGAAAAGGATCGTAAAATCCGGCCAATCAGGCTCGTCCGCAGTAGATCAGTCTATTCTCGGACAGCCTCCTAGCTAATGCCCGGATTGGCAATCAACCGAGGCATCCAGCTTGAATTTCCCGCTGCTACGGACAAGACACAACCAAGAAAATTTATTTTCCAGTGATATGAAGAGGGTGACTGACTAATGGCCAATAACACAATTCTCGTTGTGGATGATGAACTGGGAATACGTGAGCTATTATCTGAAATTCTGGGAGATGAAGGTTATAACGTAGCCCTCGCGGAAAATGCGGAACAGGCCAGGAATTGCCGCAGCCAGATGCGCCCGGATTTAGTCTTGCTGGATATCTGGATGCCGGATACGGATGGCATCACCCTGCTCAAGGACTGGGCCAATACGGGTTTCCTGACCATGCCGGTCGTCATGATGTCTGGGCATGGCACCATCGATACCGCTGTCGAAGCCACCCGCATCGGCGCGGTTGGCTACCTGGAGAAACCTATTCCACTACAAAAGCTACTCAGCACAGTCGGACAAGTATTGCGTAGTGGTCAGCACAAGTCTGTTTCGGCACTCTCCCTGGCCAGTCTTGGTCGCAGCGGGCTGATCACAGAACTCAGGCAGAAACTCGAGCAGGTGGAAAATCTGAAAGCGCCCGTACTATTGACAGGCGAACCAGGTGTTGGCGTAGAGTATTGCGCACGCTTTCTGCATCGCTCCAACACCACCTGGGCAGCACCGGAATCATGCGCTTTTCTGGTGGACAATCCACTGGGCCAACTCGAACAGGCAAAAGGCGGCATACTTTTCCTCGGTGAAATCGGGGAGCTCAGCAAACTGGAACAAAAAGGACTGCTGTTGTTGCTCAGTAAGCTCGATCAATATAGCGTTCGGCTGGTTTGCGCCACCACGCGCTCACTGGCTGAACTGACCGCACAAGGCGCTTATCACCCTAAATTATTCGAAATACTGAACAACCTCTGTATTACCGTCCCCCCCTTGCGAGCCCATCGCGAAGATATTCCGGAAATGGCCAATCAATTGCTCTCGGATCTCATTGAATCGGGGGAAGTCCCGCTGCTACATTTCAGCACTGCGGCCCTCAATGCCTTACGCAACCATGACTGGCCAGGCAACCTGGCGCAGTTGGCCAGCATCGTACATTCATTGGCGTTCACCTGCACCAGCGACGAGATCTCGGTCGACGCTGTTCAACAAGCGCTGGCATTTTCTTCGCGGGAATCAGTCTCGGTCATCTCTGATATTCCGCTCAACATATCGTTACGAGAGGCGCGGGATATTTTTGAAAAAAACTATTTCGAGAAACTGATCGAGCAAGAAGGCAGCAACATGACCAGGGTTGCCGAGCGCGCGGGACTGGAACGCACCCATCTTTACCGGAAGCTCAAAACATTAGGGATCAAGTTACGCAGCCAGAACCATCAATGATTAGATCAAACAATTGCCAGATACGGGCTGCCAATGCAAGATTCTGCACAGCCTGCTTTACAAAGCGCCCGCGGCTCAGTATAATCTGCGCTTTGTTTGATTGGGGGTATAGCTCAGCTGGGAGAGCGCTTGCATGGCATGCAAGAGGTCAGCGGTTCGATCCCGCTTATCTCCACCAGCTTTTTGTTTATCCGCAAACCTGGTCCCCATCGTCTAGAGGCCTAGGACATCACCCTTTCACGGTGAGTACAGGGGTTCGAATCCCCTTGGGGACGCCATCATCTCTTCTGAAAGAAGAATCAGGGGTGGCAATACGGTGCACAAGCACCGACTGCCACGCTATTGCTGCTGATTAACGCACGCCGCTCAAAACGATTTCGTTATTCATTTTCTGAACCCCGTCCACCAGCCAGGCCTGCATCACAGCCTGATCGACCTGCTCCTGATTATTGGCCATCCCGCTCAGGAATACCTCACCATTCGTAACACGCACGTGCAAGTCCAAATTGCTCAGCTCAGGAATTGCCGATATTCTGGCCACGATATTCGCTGAAATAACATTGTCATCATAACTTGCGCCCGCTTCAGGCGTTGCAACCCAGGATTCATGCACCTTTTCCGAATCCCCGCAACCGGCCACCCCCACAACCAGGACGCAGACACACACTGCAACCAGCGCCCTTACCGTTGAATATTGAAACATTTTTACTCCTCTCCTCTAAAAAATTGACATGCGGCTCGCCCGCAAAAATACCCACAAAAACCATCCAGTTATCACAATCTTCTAACCGGCACACAATCTGATCGACGAGCAAACGATCAAAAACAATCTTGTTGCTGCAAGTAAGATTTCACCAATCCAGACAAGTCATTCGCCAAGCAGTCAAATATCTGCAATGCATGCATGGATCGCAGCCAGGTCAACTGACGCTTTGCCAGCTGCCGCGTAGCATACACGCCCATCTCCCGCATTTTAGCCAAACTGATTTGATTGTCCAAATACATCCATACCTGGCGATAGCCCACACATTTCATAGAGGGCATATCCGCAGCAAGCTGAAATCGGGCACGAATGCCACTGACTTCATCGATCAACCCCCTCTCCAGCATCGCGTTAAAACGCTGCTGAATACGTTGATGCAAAATACCACGGTTGCTGGGCAACAAAGCCACATTGAACACGCGATACGGAAAATCACTGGCCCGACGCTGTGCCAACAACTCCGACATGGGTCTGCCGGTCAGATAGCAGACTTCCAAGGCGCGCTGAATTCTCTGGCTGTCATGGGGCTGAATATGGCTTGCCGTCACCGGATCAAGCTGCTGCAAGATCACATGCATCGCCGGCCAGCCCCGCTCCTGGGCAGTACGCTCCAGCGTGCTGCGCGTGGCTTTGTCAGCAGAGGGCAGATTGGCGAGCCCCTCTCGCAGCGCCTTAAAATAAAGCAGGGTACCGCCCACCAGAAGCGGAACATTTCCCCGCGCGGTAATGTCTATCATTTTTGATAAGGCATCTTGCCTGAACTGCGCGGCGGAATAGCGTTCATCAGGGTCAATCAAGTCGATCAAATGATGCGGGAACGCCGTTTGCGTCGATCGATCCGGCTTCGCGCTACCAATATCCAGATAGCGATAGATCTGCGCTGAGTCGACACTGACGATTTCGACCGGGAAATGACGCGCGATATCTATCGCGACACTTGATTTTCCGCTGGCGGTAGGTCCCATCAAAAAAATGGCAGGCGGATGCGGCATATCAAGACCGTTTACAGAACATAGTTATCAGTTAAAATGGGTAGATTCTGGCAGTTTTTCAAGACCGTTTCCAACATTATCTTGCGCTGACTAGATTTTCTATATACAACCATGCGAACAATTCGCAGCGATCCTGATTCGACTGCAGCTCACTGAGGAGGCAACTTGAAAATATTCGCTATTTTACTCTTGCTAATGATCCTATACAGCCTTGGCTCAGCACTTTATTACATGATCAAGGACAAAGGGGAAAGCACTCGCATGGTCAAATCGTTAACGATACGCATCGTTTTGTCCATGATACTGTTTGGCGGAATGATGCTATCGACCTACATCAATTACATCCACGAGAGCTAGGAGGCTGTCCGAGAATAGCGATCGTATCGAGGGCGAGGCTGGTTGAGTTGGATTTTTCGATCATTTGAGGCGAATAGTCGTTCTATTTAACGAAAAGGATCGTAAAATCCAGCCAATCAGGCTCATCCGCAGTAGATCAGTCTATTCTCGGATAGCCTCCTAGCGGATTTCCCCACCCGGGGATCCGCAACTTGATTTACCGGCTTTTCTCCCTCCCGCTTGAAACATATGAGCGCCATTCTCTGACGATAGTCCGCCAATGGCGCCCGTCACAGCCAGCGATCAGCAGCCCGATACCGTCTCAGGCATGCCATAATGCCCCATAGTACCACTCTGATCACAACCATCGCTGTCAGCCTAGGGCTTGCGCTGATCATGGGGATGATCGCCCATCGCCTTAAATTACCGGTACTCGTTGGCTATCTGGCCGCCGGCATGATCATTGGGCCGGCCACGCCCGGTTTTGACATAGACATGGCACTGTCAAACCAATTGGCAGAAATTGGCGTCATTTTGCTGATGTTCGGCGTCGGACTGCATTTCTCGCTCAATGATCTGCTGGCGGTACGAAAGATAGCCATCCCCGGCGCAATCGCACAAATAGTCGTCGCGACAACCCTGGGCGCAAGTGTCGCCTACGCCTGGGATTGGAGCATTGGCGCCGGCATCGTTTTCGGTCTGGCGCTCTCGGTCGCCAGCACCGTTGTACTGTTACGCGCCCTCGAGCACCGCGGCTTGCTCACATCAATCAATGGAAAAATTGCGATCGGCTGGCTGATAGTCGAAGACATGGTAGTCGTACTGGCCCTGGTGCTGTTACCCGCATTGTCAGGCTGGCTCGCAACCGACACACAGACACCCTCTCCGCATACCCATCTTGATTTATTGTTCGCACTCGGCGCCATACTGGGCAAAGTCTCGGTATTCATTGGCTTCATGCTGGTAATCGGGAAGCGAATGTTTCCATGGCTGCTCTGGTATGTTGCCAGCACCAAGTCTCATGAGCTATTCATCCTGTGTGTGGTGGCGGTTGCGGTCGGAATCGCCTATAGCGCCGCCTTGCTGTTCGATGTCTCTTTAGCACTCGGCGCCTTTTTTTCCGGGATGGTCATGCGCGAATCCCACCTGAGCCATCGCGCAGCACAAGAATCACTGCCCTTGCGAGACGCTTTCTCGGTACTGTTTTTTGTTTCAGTCGGCATGCTGTTCGAACCCAGCATTCTGCTGGAAGCGCCCCTGCAAGTCTTGATTGTGGTCATTATCATCATGTTTGGGAAATCGTTGACGGCGTTGATATTGATCCTTGCTTTTCGATATCCGCTCACTACCGCACTGACTGTTTCAGTCAGCCTGGCCCAAATTGGTGAGCTTTCCTTTATTCTCGCCTCCTTGGGCTATTCGCTCGGTTTACTGCCTGACAAGGGTTATAGCCTGATAATGGCCGGCGCATTCATTACGATCACACTCAATCCGCTGGTATTCCAGACTGCCGAACCCATACGCAACTGGATCCACTCCCGTTCCAGGCTGGCACGGATGGTTGAGCGTCCCAACGACCCACTGGCAGAGCTCCCGCCCGCAATCAGCTCTGAAGCGGTTACTGATCACATTGTGATCGTGGGCTACGGCGCGGTCGGCAAGCGGGTCAGCAGCATGCTGGCACAACGCGGCGCACCAATGGTCATTGTGGATCAAAACCGGGAAACAGTCGAACAACTGCGTCGCCAAGGCATGCATGCCGTAGCCGGAGACGCAGCGAGTCCAGCAGTACTGATTCAGGCACATATTGCGCGTGCCAGCGTCCTGGTCATTACGGCATCGGACCCCATCCGCGTCCGGCAAATGGTCGAAACAAGCCGTATCCTGAATCCTCGCAATGAAGTGCTGATCAGTACCTACAGCGAAGAAGAAGCGTTATTGTTGCAAAAAGAGCCAATCGGCACCGTTTTCCTGGAAGAACAGGAACTTGCTCGAAACATCGTCAATCAAGCATTGAAGAAACTGCACGCCGAGGACAACCCAAGCTAAAAGCAGGCAGAAACATCCCTGCAATCGGCGCCAAATCATCCATAACGGGATTTGATTTATTTGCCCAGCCAGTTTATCTTGATAACCTGCCCTCCCACCAAAACGAGCGTTCATCATGACCAATAAACGCATATCAATCGACCGCGATAGCTTCGATCATTTCATTGACTCTCGCCTAGATGATCTCCTGGGAAAGCCGGACGAGCGCACGGCACAGGACAAGATTCTGGCGTTATTCCAGCGGAGTGCCGCTGAAGTCCCCGCCTACCGGAAATTGCTGGCATCAAAACAGATTGATCCAGCAAATATTACTCACTACCAAGCGTTCAAAACTTTGCCACTCATGACGAAAGCTGGATACATGCAAGCTTATCCCCTGCCGGAGCGCTGTCTGGGCGGCAGCCTGACCGGTGCCGATCGCATAGCAGTTTCTTCCGGCTCTACCGGCCAACCGACTTTCTGGCCCCGGTCCGCTGCCTACGAGCTAGATGTAGCGGTTCGCTTTGAACAAGTCTTTCATGACAGTTTCCATAGTCATGAACGCAGCACGTTAGCGATCATTTGCTTTGCACTTGGCAACTGGGTCGGTGGCCTGTTCACAACCTCCTGCTGTTGGCATCTTGCGCGCAAGGGCTATCCGCTGATGGTAGCGACACCGGGCAATAACAAGGCCGAAATTTTGCGCGTCGTGCGCGAACTATCTCCTTATTTCGAACAAATCACGCTCTTGGGCTACCCGCCTTTTGTCAAAGACGTCATTGACTCGGGCATAGCTGAAGGTATCGCTTGGGCCGACTACAAACCCAAACTGGTATTTGCCGGCGAAGTATTCAGTGAAGAATGGCGGGATCTGGTCGGGCAACGAATTGGCTCGGACATGCCCTGCTTCGACTCGGCTTCTTTGTATGGCACCGCAGATGGCGGCGTACTCGGCAACGAAACCCCTCTAAGCATCGCTATTCGCCGCTGGCTGGCTCAACACCCTGACGCCGCCCGTGCCCTATTTGGCGAATCACGCCTGCCGACGCTGGTGCAGTACGATCCGGCCAGCCGTTTCTTTGAAGAGCATGACAATACCCTGGTGGTATCCGGCGAAAACAGCGTGCCGTTAATTCGGTATCACATCGCGGATAAGGGCGGATTAATCTCTTACCAGGCAATGTGGCGTTTCCTCGAAACACAAGACATACCTGCCTGCACGGCACTGGGTCTACCTGCGGATTTTCAGCCGCGCGAGCTGCCGTTTGTCTATGTATTCGGTCGCGCTGATTTTACTGTTTCCTACTATGGCGCCAATATTTACCCCGAGAACGTGACGGTAGGTCTGGAACAGCCGAATATCACCCCCTGGGTCACCGGCAAATTCGTACTGGAAACCGAGGAGGATGATCACGGCGATAAAATACTGCATATTGCGGTCGAACTGCTGCCAGACATTACCGAGCATCCCGGCATGGCATCGATAATCGCCGACTCCATCCAGCAGCAGCTCCTGCGGTTGAACAGTGAATTTGCCCAATACACGCCCATTGAACGACAAACACCGCGCATCAGTCTGCACGCTTTTGCAGATCCTGAGTATTTCCCTGTCGGCGTAAAACACCGTTACAGCCGCAAATAGCGATACATCCCATACCCGATTATCATTCATCTTTACCGGGCCGCAAAACGCATTCCTGCGATAGCTTGCCATTTGCTACGTTTGACAACTCAAATGACTTTCAGTACATTCATTTCAGATGAAAAATGTCTTTATATTCCCGTACTGATCCCATGAGACTAGTACTCCGTTCCGTCAATTAGCTTACAAATGAAATCGATGGATTCGCCTGCCAGGCTAGGCGCAAACCGCAGTCATAGCCGTAGCTATGGCGAGGATTTGCAACAACGCATGACAGGCGAAGGCGCGATTTCATGTAAGCGGTTTGGCGGAACGGAGTACTAGACAGCACATGCAATTGGATCATGAATCGGCTGCCCATCCCCCGCGACCTTGCCGCGGCAGACGGCTCTTTCTTGCCGGCAGCATAATATTCTTACTCGCAGCAATATCGATCTGGCTCCTGGTCAAATGGATCGAGAGCGATGACGGGCGCCAGTGGCTATTAACCAGCCTGCGAACCCATGGCGTCACTGCCGATTACGGGTCACTCGAGCTTGAACCCTTACATGGTCGGCTCATCATGCACAATCTAGTTGTGCCCATGCCAGCACCGCATCGTCCGGTATCCCCCAATCTGCTCACGCTCTCCCGGATTGAGCTCGATTGGTCATACCGTGCCTTGCTGACAGGCCGCCTGCGTTTCAATCTTGTCAAACTCGATACCGCCGCAATTTATATCGTGCGTGATGCATTGGGGCGCACATCGCTTGATCTGCTGCATGCCGAACCACAACCATCAATCACTGCACGCTCGCAGCTGATCGAGACACTGACGAGCCCGCTCCCACTGGAAATCCACGCCTTCAGCCTGCAGGATTTGTCTTTCAATTATAGCGAACTCGAGCGTGACCAAATGGGCCTGCAGCTGGCCCTATCCGGCCTCGCATTGCATGCAGACGCACATCTCACGCCAGAGGGACCGGTCAGCGCATATCTGGTAGCAACGACGGTTGCAGACTCCAATGAAAGTCACATTCAATTCACTCGGGCTGACCAGACACAGGAATTCATACTGGCGCATACGACACATTTCACCTTGCGCGATGCCGGGACAATCGCCGCAGTTTCACGGATCGATCTTATACAGCACGATTCGTCACCGCCACTTCCCGTACCGCTCCGTTTGCTGGATCTGGACATGGCATTGGAATTCGATAGCCAAGCCACAGCATTGCGCATGCATATCGATAAACTGCACCTGCTCGACGATGCGCTGCAGGGGACATTCGCGCTCATGCTGCCGGACGATAGCGATGCACCCAGATTGGAACATGGCGCCGGCGAACTCAACCTGGCCCCGCTCCAGGCACTGCTACCGCCGGCATTTGCCGACTCCGATATTCAGCAAGGACACTTCACCTATCAACTGACTCCGGCTGAATCCGGCGACGAGATGACGCTCATGATCGCGGCAAGCGATTCTGCAAACTGGATGGCCCTCTCTTCACCCCAGGGCATATTGTCACTGAGTGACAGCAATCCAACCCTCAGCGGCCACCTGTGGCGTGACCGCTATGCGCTGGATCTGGTTCTTCCCGCACACGAAATAGTCGCTCAAATCAACGACATCCAGTTGAACCTGCACAACCCGACATTCCGCCTGCATGCCAGTGACGTGTTTTTCAGACCCAATACTGAAGAACGGCCCGCTGGACAGCTGCATATTGAGATCGAAAGCCGACATGTCAGTGCCCAATCCCCGACACAATTGACAACACTACATGGGCTGCATGGCCAAATCAGCGCCGGGTTTCATGCCACCACCCTTGACTGGGGAACATTCAAGGGCCAGGGCAATATCGACGACATCGGCATTCAGCGTGATGCCGGCCCATATTTGCGTATCGGCTCACTCGCTTTTACAGCCACGAGCGCCATGCCAGATCCCGAATATGTCTCACTGCGCCTGGATGCGCCACTCCACGATCTGGTGCTGCGCATGCCTGAATCCGGGAGTGAAATCACGCTTCGGCAGGCAAGCCTGGGATTGCGCAGCAACCTGTCAAGGTCTGGGCAAATCACGCATGTCTCGGGCGAGCTGCCTTTCACTGGGCTGATAGTGCAAACCGGCCAGCGTCGTGTTCAACTGAATCATGGGCGTAGCAAGTGGACAGTGTCGCAATTGGCGATCAATACCGAAGAACCGTTTGCTTCGACAGCCCATTTCGACGTCAGTCTGGCAGCGGCCAATATCACGGCAGATCTGCATGGAAAACTCGCCAGCCAACGCCTTGATACCAAATTCAAACTGCATGCCCTGTCGATAGCTGAATTTGCCGAATACCTGCCCCAAGTGCCAGTAGCAATCGACCCCGAATCACTTGGCATCGCGCTGACAGGCAAAGCCACGTGGTCTGATCTGACACAGCCGATGCCCGCCATGCAACACAGCGCACAGCTCAAACTGACAGCACTTGCCCTCGAGACCGAGAACGTGCACGCGAAGTTGCCGTTGATCGAAGTCGATTTACAACATCAGCTACGCATGTCCCGACACACAGCCAATCTCCGGGCAACCATACATCCTCCACACAGCGATCAGTTATCCATCCAGGAACCGCTGACGCTCAAGCTCACGGCTTCTGCCCATGGCGACACGCGCAGTGCCCGTTTCAATGCGAACCTCGAGAGTGCGGACGGTCTGGGCATTGCCCTCGACGGCAATGCCACGCTGACTGCCGATGGCTCGCTGGCGCATGCAGTTAACTTGGACGCCACCCGGTTAGGGCTGATTGGGAACCTGTTTCTCGCAGAAAGTCACCCCCTGCGGTCTGTATTCGAATTCGACAATCTGGCATTGCGCGTGCAGTCCCGCGGCAAGCTGGGCCCGCTGCTGGATGCCAAGGGTGCTGTGCGAACCCATTGGCGCGATCACTTGAATGGCAGCCAGCGCCTGGAAGCTGATCTGCGCAATCTACTGTACCATCAGGAGGGATTGATCATCGCCTTACCCAGAACCGGGTTACAGCTGGATGCACAGCTCATGGACGGTGCTCTGCGCGCGCAAGCGACATTCGATACGCCGCAGCTCGAGCTCGAGATGAATGGGCAACGCGCCAGTGTCCGCAACAGCCTGCAGGCAGTGCACCTGGAATCAGATGCACTGCCACCACAAGCGCCGCTACGCATGACACTGGATGGTCAAATCGCAAGTGTAGACCAGACATTCTACCCGCCCTATCCCATCGAAGAAGTCAGTATCAGCGGCCATCTCGCGATCCATCAACTGACAGAACTGACACTTGACGACCTGGTGCTGGTCAATGGCCGTGGAGGCTCACGGCTCGTGCTGCACAAACACCTCGAGCGAGGACGGCGAGACAGGGATGCCGAGACGAATCGCCAGCGCACCGGCGGGACGCGCATCGTCTTGCGTGGTCACTTTGAGCAAGATCTTGCACGCGTCGACGCCCACCCCGAACAGTTGCGCGCCCATGGCAAGATCACCGCGCCCTTCTCGCTGGAATCGGGCGATGGCGCACTGTTCCGGCTACAAGCGGAACTGGCATTGGACGATGTCGCCATTGCTCTGCCGGAAGCGGAAATAGATGCCGCAGGCATACACGGGCGCGTGCTGCTCGAAGAGACTGTCGAATGGTCATCGCCCGGTCCGCTGCGTATCGTGCCGTATACCGCGAGAAACCCTTTCGCCCGGACACGCTTTGAAGACATACAGCCGTTCTTCCCCTCACGCGATCCATTGACTATCGAGCGCCTGCGCTGGCGCGAGCGGGAAGCGGGCCCAGTCTCGGGCATCGCCTATATTGACCGCAACATCATTGCCATCCAGAACCTGAGAATCGAAAAAACACCAGGCATTATCACTGGCGCACTCATACTGGATTATCTGCCCGGTGCCGAAAGCATGCGCTTTCGCGGCAGCGCGACCGGTCTGCGCGGCGGGCGGGATAATTCGCCACTTGATGCCAATGCAGCTTTCGTGCTCACGCCGGCAACCCTTGAAGTCGACGGGCGCGTACACATCATCAGAATCAGCCGCACACACCTGCATGAACTGCTTGATCTGCTCGATCCCTTCCATGAAGATCTCGCGCTCAACAGCTTGCGCAAGAAATTGACCTGGAGCTATCCTCGCAGCGTACGCATTGCGATGGCGCAAGGACTCATGTCGCTGCAGGTCGAACTCGGCGGCCTCGGCGCACTGTTCCAGCTTGGGGAAATTCGCGGCATCCCGCTCGGTCCTTTCATGAATCGGCATGTGGCACCCCTCCTGCACGGCGGAGAGAATTAAGATGAATAACGCACGCATCACCTTCCTGATACTCTGTGCGCTACCTGTCACAGGCTGCATCACCCCACCCGATGTGGTGATGCTCGACCGCAAGACAGTACTCGAAGAACAGGCCAGCGGAGAATTATACGCACTGGAAAACGAATTGCGTGAATTAGTCCTGCTACCGAAAGGCGTGGATTATACCCGTGGACAGCTCGGCGATGCCGGCGCAGATCTCTCGCGAACAAGCTTGAGCGTGATCTCCGAAGTGCACGCCCTGCTGCGCCTGGATTCCGAATTCCTCGATGATTTACTGGTGCGCCGGTGTGTGGGCGAAGCCCGCAGCGGACTGATTGTTGAAACCACCGCCACCTGTGCCGGCCGTACAGCAGCCCGCCGCATCAGCGCTGCGGTCCAGCGTGTCAATCGTACACGGCGCCAGCTCTGGGAATGGATGCACAGCCAGCAGCCGGATCGCAGTCTGGATGAGATTCGCAGCAGCTGGCGCCAACACCATCTGGCGGCCATAGTATGTGGCGGCCAGATCGAAGACGATGACGGCGCCTGGATCGCCAAACAATGCTGAAATACCTCATTGCAGCGCTATCGATGCTGTTTCTGTCAGCGGCATACGCCGATGCGGGCGAGGTGCCGAGCGCATTGCATGCCCGCCGCGGCCTCACTGCCGGGAGTTATGATCATTTCCTCGGCCAGTTGCACCCGGATGGCACAACACTGTTCTTCGCTGGCAATGCGAACAGCACGGTAGAAATCTTTACCCAGGATCTTGTGCGCGGCACACCCAAGCGTCTGTTCGATGAGAGCGCCGATATCAATCAGCCACGCATCAGCCCGGATGGCAAACAAATTCTATATATCTCCTACCGTGAACATGCCGCCGGCGATGTCTGCACCCTCGATCTTGGCACACACGCCCGGCGTTGCCTTGGGCAGAGGAAGGCCCATATCATGCATGTCTTCTGGTTCCCAGACAACGAACATATCGGCATCCTGGGGCGCGAGCGATCCGGCAATGCAAACCAATTATGGAAAATCACGCGCCGCGCGCGCCAGGGTGATACCGGTCAACTGCTATTCACCGGCAACATGCTGGCACCTGCCATTTCACCCGATGGCCGCTGGCTGGCATACATCCCTTTTGCACGCAGCGGCCGGGACATGAATATAGCGGGCGACATCGTGCGCGCCGAGCCTGGCCTCATGCTGCTGGCGCTCGATGATCCTTCCTCGGCTCCTGTCCATTTCATCCCCGACCTGCCCGGCACATCGGGCTTCCCGGCGTTTTCACTCGATGGCACTTACTTGTATTTTACGCAGTACCTCAACGACTCGAATTTTGACGGCACCATCGACGGCAATGACAATGGGGTATTGTTTCGCATACCGTTCACTGCCGTCGCCCAACAGGCAGACACACGCCAGGCCGAACAACTCACCAGCGGCCGCTATAATTGCCAGTATCCGGCGCCTGCCCATGATCGGCTGATTGCGACCTGTGCACGCGCCGGCTATTTGCAAATCTATTCCCTGCCGCTGACCGGTCTGGTACCGGAACAATGGCACGCGCAACGCAAGCGCAGCGAACTGGCGGTGAGCCGTGATGCCTGGGAACAATTGATCATACTCGCCAGCCTGCTGGCTGAGACACGAGATCGCGCACAGCGTGTCCGTCTGGAGCAACGGATGGTCATGACTCATATGGCGCTGCATGAATATGAATCGGCAGAACAGTACCTGCGCTACCTGCGGCGCGATGCCCCAACCGGTTCCGTTATTTCTGTGTGGGGCGAGATAATGGCCGAATTCATCGCCTTCCGGCGTGCAGAGCAGCGCCTCGGTCACGGCAAGCTTACCGAAGACTTCATCACTACCCAGCAGGCACGCCTGGCACGGCTGGAAGATTTCAGCCGTGCCGAAAATGTCTCGATTCAGCATCTGGCCGTGATTGTGCGCACTGAAATCCTGTTTGTGCTCGGCGACAGAGGCCGCGCTCTCGCGCTATTTGATTCAATCGATATCATCAATGAAACCTCGGCACTGGTCGTACGGCCCTGGGCGCGCCTGGCCGAGACCCTGTTGCATGACCTCGAAGATCGTGGACGCTGGGCTGCCGCCCATTTAACATTATCATCGCACGCGGCGCTTTCCGAGCGCGAGCAACTTGCTTTTGCGCGCCGTTATGTCGATGTACTGATCCGTGGCCGCAGCCTCGATGAGCGCGTACCGTTACTGCATGCCGCGCGCGCAAGCGTGGCCGGACATACTGCAGCCGAGCTAATGCTTGAAGTAGAACTCGCACTCGATACCATTCGGCATGCCGACCACCAAACCCGATATTCCACACTGAGCGATTTGTGGGCACGCTGGACGTCTTTCGAAAGCCATCGCGCGGTGGCCATGGCAATCATCAGCCGGGCAGCCCGTGAAGACTGGGAAATTCTGCTGGTCGAGTTTGCCCAACACTGGCTGGAAAATATTCCAGCCATGCATCCCGAACGCAAATACGCTGAAGCGCTGTTTGCCGAGGTCATGCTCGAGCGTGCTTACGTCGAGACCCAGCGCGGACACCTAGAGGCCGCCCGCGAGCACTTCCGGGAGATTGCCCTGGCAGTTAACGCACTCGAAGCGCATACCGGCTACCTCGAAACTTCATTACAGCTGAATATACCGGCCCAGACGCTGATTGCAGAATATCGCACCGGCCGGATGGTCTCAAAGGAGACAGCCATCAACGCTTTCAGCGAAGCCTATGTAATGGCTCGCAATCTGCCGCAAATCGAAGACGCCGGCCAGCATGCGCGGGTGATCGAACGTGCCCGGACGCTGCTCGCACCCGTGATCGAGGCCTTTCCTCGCAGCACCGAGGTGCATCATCTTTATGCCTACCTGGCACATCGGCATTATCATCGCACCCATGACAAATCGGCAGCCATGCTGGCGCATATGCGTTATCACCTGGCCCTCGATCTGGCTGTGGACAACCCGCGCCGGCGAGCCAGCCTGCTCACCGAGCTTGGCCTACTGCAAGCCTCACTGGGCAATCACCGCATCGCACTCACCCATTTCACCGAACGTGAACGCTTGCCCTTTCTCGATCCGGCTGATGAACTGGCATTACGCCTGGCCAAAGGCCGCAGCCTGTTTCACCTGGCCGCCTATCAGGAAGCCAAAGCCGAACTGGCATTGACCGTGCCACTGACCAAACCGGGTTCGGGTCTGGAGCGTTTCGCCGCGATCAATCTCGAGCGAGCAGCACTCTATCATTATGCCGCGGGCGCACATAAGCCTGCCGCAGCACTCTATCAGGATCTGCTGACCGTTATCGGAAGTGCCTCACTGGCCGCTCGCCTCAAGGCACACATCGGACTGGGGGCATCGCTTCTGGCTGCCAGCCAGGCAGAAGCAGCATTGGAGCCACTCGAAGCAGCGCTAGCTTTGCTTGATAGCGATGAGCCGTTCAGACAGACCAAGCCGGACACATCTGCGGACACCCATCTCGACCGCGAAGCATTCCGTCCGCTGGTAACCGGGCTACTGGCACAGAGTTATCGTGCACGCGGAGATCTCACCCGCAGCCGGGAAATGTTGCTGCAACGGCATGGTTTCTATCAGGCACGCATACGCCGGCTGAACCTCGATGCCGATCTCCTGGAAATCGCCCATATTGGCCAGCAATTGACCGAAATCGCATGGCAGCTGGGCGACAAAACCGCTGCCACCACTTATCTCATCGATGCGCTTGCACACGCCGACAAATGGCGCAAGCGCACCAACACCCAAATCGAGGCCGTTACCCTGGCCCTGGTCCGTGCGGCCGCCGAACTACACCTATTCGGCGCGGTTCCACGCTCGGCTTTCAAATTCGATCTCGTCGCCCGGCTACAGCAAAGCTATGAAGCGATCACGCTACGCCCCAATCCACGCTGGGCGAACGAGCGTTATCTCTTCCCGGTCTATCTGACGCTGCTACAAGATGATTAAAGTAACCTGGCAGAGAATCTTTTTTTAACACGGCAAAAGGGTCCGGCAAAGCCTACCAAATTACCGATGAGATCAATCATCCGCAAGCACCCCCACCATCTAAAAATCAAGAATCGTTTTAGTTATCTTCAGCCATTTCCAGGAGGATAACTGATGGCATCACCGGAACAACAGGTACTCCATATCCAAGCGTGGCAGGCCAGTGGTTTGTCACAAGCGGCATATTGCCGTGAGAATGGATTGAATGCCAAGACATTTGGAAACTGGATGCGGACTTACCGGAATACGCACAAGCGGCATCAACCGACTTCGCTGATACCGGTGACGATCAAGGCCCGCACATCGGCGGCAGGCTCCTTGAGACTCCGTTGCCCAGGTCAGCACGTATTGGAACTACCGGCAGAGGTATCGCCGCAATGGCTGGGAGAATTGTTGAAATGTCTGAATTGATTACCCATACTAGGAGGCTGTCCGAGAATAGCGATCGTAGCGAGGGCGAGGCTGGTTGAGTTGGATTTTTCGATCATTTGAGGCGAATAGTCGTTCTATTTAACGAAAAGGATTGTAAAATCCAGCCAATCAGGCTCGTCCGCAATAGATCAGTCTATTCTCGGACAGCCTCCTAGGCAAATCTGGATGGTGGCTGACCCGGTGGATATGCGTCAGGGTATTGATGGTTTATCGCTGCTGGTACAGCAGACATTGGGCCATTCTCCTTGTGCGGGCTCGGCTTTTGTATTTTGCAATCGTGCCGGCCGCCAGCCATTGTCAGAACACCCGCTGCGGCGGCCTGCAGTCTATCTCGGCAATTTTGGAAAACCAGGCTAATGGGTGACCCCTTTGATTTGCTGTTATTTCTTGCGTAGCACCTTACGGCCCCCTTCTTGCTGCTTTGTCTGCGGCTCCGAAGGAGCCGTCAGACTGCTTATGATGGCATTATTACGCGGCTGTCTCAAATTTGATTCGCAACCCTAGCGCTTTTGCAATTTTTGCTACAGTCGCGAAGGTGGGGTTGCCTTCTTCAGAAAGAGCCTTATACAGTCCCTCTCTGGAAAGACCAGCCTCCCTGGCAAGCTGGCTCATATTCTTGGCACGTGCAATGACTCCAAGCGCATGTACGATATAGGCCGGATCATCGCCCCCCTCTTCCAGAACAGCTTCCAGATATGCCTGGATATCTTCATCAGTTTTCAGATACTCAGCCGAATCCCAGCGACTTAGCTTAACGGTCATTTCTACACCTCCAGTTGTTGGGCCAATTCTTTGGCTTTCGCGATGTCCTTACTCTGGGAGTTTTTATCACCCCCTATTAGAAGTATGACCACAACTGAAGAGCGTCTGGTGAAGTAGATCCTATATCCTGGCCCATAGAACAGGCGCAGCTCGTTAACTCCGTCTCCAACCGACTCAACATTGCCGAAATGGCCCTGCTCTAATCGGTCAATTCGAGCCTGGATTCGTGCCTTTGCTTGGCGGTCTCAAAGCCTCTTGAACCACCGGGCGAATTCTTCAGTCTTGTAGACTTCCAACATATGCCAACTCTAGTTCACAATACCAGATATGTCAACCACGGTTAACACTGTTCACAAATCACCAGTTTGCCCACTAACGCTTTGCACAAGTGGCCGGAAAAGCCGCTAGGCTTTGGAGGTCCCGGTCCAGAAAGGTCGATGCTTGATGCATCCGGGTTAGAGCGCAATTTATCGGCGGCTTTCCGGTGCTTGTTATTCAACTCCTTGAGGAATTGTTGTTCCGTGTTATTCATGCTGTTTTTTTCTTGCAATAGCGCCTTGCGCAGCAAAACTCTGTACCAATGTCATATTTCCTATGTGTCAGGATAAGGCGAAGTAAAATCAGCCTATTTTACTCCACCCCTGCCCTGTGACTTTCATCATGTCAGAAATCGGCGCTGATTCCGGCGTTCACTTCACTATAAGACAGTGAGCTGAGCTGTGTGGTGATTCGGGTTAAATAATCAGGATTTATGTTGGTATACTAGACCTGACCCCTTGTTTATTTCCTTTGTCAAAAAACCCTAGTTTTTCTGCAAACCACCGAGGAAGATATGATGAATAAAATGCGGACCCTATACCACAGCTGGAATATTGTCGATGGTGGACCAGCATAACTAACCCATGGCGCCACCACCGGCTGATCAACCGGCTTCAAACCATCTTGCTTGTACTGGTACTGTTTGGAATTTCTACCCTGGCTGGCAATCTCCTATTCGGTGAGGCCGGCCTGTGGGTAGCGCTAGCTGTAAGCCTGTTCGCGCTGATCGTCGAACCTGTCGCCACCTCGGTGCTTACGCTGAGGATGTATCGTGCTCGGCCGATTCATCCTGCCGAAGCCCCGGACCTGTGGGCACTGATATATGAGCTTGCACGTCGAGCCAAATTGGAGTCAATACCCAAACTACACTATATACCCAGCACAATGATCAATGCTTTTGCAACTGGTTCACGACGTCACTCAGCGATAGCGCTCACCGATGGTTTGTTGCACACTCTCACGCCACGAGAACTCGTCGGTGTCATCGCACATGAAATCGCGCACATCGCCAATGGAGATCTTCGCGTCATGAGCCTGGCCGATTATGTGAGCCGGCTGACCAGTCTGATGGCACTGGTCGCTAAAATTTCCATCCTGCTTTCCCTGCCATGGCTGCTTTCCGGCCAACTCAACATCAACTGGTGGGGATTGCTGTTACTGGTGATTTCACCTCAGCTAGCCTTGCTGGCCCAACTGGGCCTGTCCCGGGTGCGTGAGTTAGATGCCGACCATACGGCCGCCGAACTCACTGGAGATCCGCGAGGGCTGGCCTCGGCGCTCGCCCGCCTCGAACAAATCAATCGATCGTGGCTCGCATGGCTGTTACCAGGCTGGGGAAACCCAGAGCCCTCATGGCTGCGTACCCATCCTCCTACCGGAGAGCGCATTACCAGACTGCTCGCACTTGAAACATCCGCCCATACTCCGATACCAAACACTGGAAGCCAATTCAGCCCCACTTCTAAGCCAATACGCCGACCACCACGCTGGCATCCAGGTGGGTTCTGGCGTTAATCCATTTTCAGAAGCCGTCAAACTCACCACGCGATCACATCTTGCCACCACCTCTCGATCAATGGAAAATCACACCCACGCACACGGGGTCGCGTCCGCACACGAGGTCGCGTCTAACATCCAACATCAATCCCGGCTATTTTGTTCGAATCGCCGCACAGCTCGGCTCACTGTCATATAGTGAACGCCGAAATGAACGCCAATTTCCGACATGGTGTAGGCGCCGGATAGATAGGCCCGCGCCATT
Source organism: Nitrosomonas sp. ANs5 (assembly GCF_050584665.1). NCBI lineage: Bacteria > Pseudomonadati > Pseudomonadota > Betaproteobacteria > Nitrosomonadales > Nitrosomonadaceae > Nitrosomonas > Nitrosomonas sp. ANs5. Next base: position 233 of record NZ_JBEUDO010000010.1, on the reverse strand, counting down.
GCCTCAATTCTGTCCGAATGACGTTGCTCATACTCAGCAAGGGGCAGGGCGACGGATCTTCGATGGGCTTTGGAGACTTCGCGGAGCGCCTCCGGTTTCTTGTCCTGCCGGAATTGCTCGACGAAAGCATCATCGCCCAACAGCAATTGATGCCGGGTCTGATCTAGCGGACTGGGCAGCCCTTTGCCTTCCATGATAAATCGACGGCAGGACTCAATCGCGCACTGGCGTTG